>NZ_JAWJTF010000136.1:0-21658 GCF_048836525.1 Nostoc sp. CALU 546 | reverse complement strand
CACAAAGTCAACAGCCTAGGCTCTGCCTCTTGTCAAGAAAGAGGAGGCGGAGCCTCCAAGAATGGTTTCCCAGCCTGGAGGCTGGGAACCAGTTAGGGTAAGGGCTGTATTTTAACTTAGTGCCATTCGGTCTAGTATTTTGTTTCATTAGTTATGAGGATTTCCATATATCCTTGGCATTGTCGAACGAGCAAACACAGCATCGATCAGAGTGCTTGGGAAGTTGGGTATGAGACACGAAAGAAGAACGATATTTCATAGAGTTGAGATGGATATTTATCGTTTGAATATTGCTACTTAAGAAAGCTTTGACACTGTGAACAAAGTCTTCTAGCTTTATCGAAACAGAATTCAGGACTCAGGAGCCAGAATTCATGCTGAATTCTGTACGAGTGGCGGATAGCGCAGCGTCTTGATTCTGACTTCTGAATTCTGACTTCTGACTTCTGACTTCTGAATTCTTCTTCAATTCAATGTTATTTGTCCCCACTAAATCGAGTTGTTAAAGAGAAGCCTAAAAAGATGCTACGAGATCGACTTTCATGAAGAAAAAGTCCAAACAATCGAAATCCTTTCAACGTGCTGCCGACGCGCCCAACTTGCCAGCGACGACCTTTAGGTTCATTTGCTATTTCGTTAACCAGTTTCGCTGGTGGTATGTGGCAATGGTGATTCTGGAGGTAATACACGCAACCTGTGGCATCATGTTACCTTATGCCATTGGCGAGATCATCCGGGGCGTGACGCGATCGCCAGGGGAGAGTAAGCAGATTTTTGATGCCGTGAGCCAACCCCTGATGTTATTCACCGCCTTGAGTTTGGGTGAAGTGGTATTCGGGCGATCGGCTGGACTCTTACAGACAATCCTCCATCCGATCCACCGACAGCACATCGTCCGATCGCTATATGCCTACTTACAGCACCATTCTCATCGTTACCTCAGCAGCAGTTTTTCTGGGGCATTGGCACATCGGATTAGCGAAACTTCTTTAGGTGTAACTCAGACGATGCAAATGCTGATTACTGAATTTATGCCAGTAATCATCGTGTATAGTGTCACGACGATATTACTGTATCGCGTCTATCCTCCACTTGCTGGATTCGTGGGGTTGTGGGCAGTTCTTTTCATCAGTATTTCGTTCTGGCTAGCAACTCGCTGCCGAATTTACTCCCGAAAAGCCGCAGCCGCAAGAAGTGAGACAACTGGTATCATCGTAGACTCAGTAACAAACCTCAATAGTAGCCGACTGTTTGCTCGCCTGGGTTTTGAACGACGCTATTTGAATGAGCAATTAAGGGACGAACTCAAAGAGGTGAGAAAATCCAATTGGTACTCGGAGCGAATCCGTTGGTTTCAGTTTATCTCAGCAGCTGTTCTGAAAATCGGCACTCTTTATTACTCGCTCTCACTTTGGAGTCAGGGGACGATCGCAACTGCTGACTTCGTGGTTGCTACTAGTTTGTCACTGTTGATCATCAGTGAAGCCCGCAATTTAAGTAAACGGTTTCTAGAATTTTTTGAACATATCGGCAATATTGCCAATGGTGTCTTTACTATTGTTCAACCCCACGAGATCATTGATCGTGATAGTGCGATCGCCCATTCAATCACTCAGGGACAGATTGAGTTTCGCCAAGTAAATTTTAGCTACTCCCTTGGGAAAAAAGTATTCGACAACCTGTCTATAACTATCCAACCAGGCCAGCGTGTCGGACTGGTTGGCTTTTCTGGCTCTGGGAAATCCAGTTTCGTGAATCTGATTTTGCGTCAATTCGACCCCCAATCTGGACAGATTCTTATTGATGGGGTGGATATTCGAGACATGACGCAAGATGCCCTACACTCCCAGATCAGCTTGATTCCTCAAGATCCGTCTCTGTTCCATCGGACATTGATAGAAAATATTCGTTATGGACGACTGGATGCCACCGACGAGGAAGTGGTCGAGGCGGCACGTCAAGCCTATGCTCACGATTTTATTGCTCAGATTAAGGAAGGGTATGATTCTTTGGTGGGCGAACGCGGTGTCAAACTTTCTGGAGGGCAAAGACAAAGGATTGCGATCGCGCGGGTAATCCTCAAAGACTCACCAATTCTGATTCTAGATGAAGCTACCTCCAGCCTCGATTCCATTACCGAAAAAGCGATCCAAGATACTCTAGATTTAGCGATGGATGGAAAAACAGTCATCGTGGTGGCTCATCGACTTTCTACCATTGCCCATTTAGACCGCATTTTGGTATTTGACCAAGGGCGCATTATCGAAGATGGCACTCACGCCAAGCTGCTGGCACGCCGTGGTGCTTACTACAGGTTATGGAAAATGCAGGCAGGTGGATTCTTACCTGTAGAAGCCAATAATCAAAATGCCTCCGAACTGCAAACAGGATAGTTTTGAGTGTCGAATCGTGGTCATTTTAAAATTTCAGAAAGTAGATGCACGAAAAACCAGTCAGACTTGCCCTAACTGTAGAGTTGAGACAGGTAAAAAAGAACTTGTCATACGTACTCATATTTGTTCAAATTGCGGCTATACAACTGATAGAGACATAAGCAGCCGCTCAAGTAGTCGCTATTAGGGGGCTTGCAGCCGTAGGGCATACGGTCAAGATGCTTGCTGAGGGTAAATTCATTGGAATCCCTTTGAAGCAAGAATCCCCGAATTTCTAATTCGGGGAGTGTCAAGAAAGTTCAGTAGCCTCAATTCAGGAGGCCCAATACGTTCAAAGATTAGAAGCGATCGCACTTGAATTTTTCTCAATGAGTGAGTTCAGAAATGTCCACAACTGCAAATCAGTAAAATCTGGTATTGCCATAAATGCACCGATTTCCTGCAAAGCTTGGGGATTATGGGTAGACGCTATGCCAATGGTGCGGATATCTGCGCTCACCGCTGAACGAATCCCAGAAGGAGAGTCTTCTAAGGCGATCGCTTCTTCTGCTGTAATCCCCAACTTATTCAAAGCAACTTGGTAGGGTGCAGGGTCGGGTTTACCTGCAATACAATCATCCGCTAAAACAATTGTATGAAAAGCTTCTTTTATCCCCAACACCTCTAGCATAAATTCTGCATTTAACCTCGGAGCATTAGTAACTAATGCACGTTTCAATTGATGTGTATCTGTCCAGGCTAGTAGTTCAGAAAATCCATTCAAAGGTTTGAGATTTGGCGCGAGTTTGCGGAAAAGCGCTTCTTTTTCATCTGCAAATTTTTGCCCCTCTGCTGCTGATAATTGTGGCAGAATATCCTTAACAATTTCTGGATTTAGCCCCCCACTAATGCGGGTTTGATAAAATGTTTCGTCAATTTCTATGCTGTAATTTAACAGCATTTCCTGCCAAGCTAGGTAGTGTATAGGGTCAGTGTTGACAATAGTGCCATCTAGGTCAAAGAGAATTGCAGCCAGCATAATTTTTGGGTAAAATGTAAATAATTGTTAACTTAATTTAAATAGTTTATATTGTTTTTTGTCCTTAGTGATTGTTCCTTGGTTAATACAGGGTAAAAAGTGACAAATAATCTGCTAAATCCTAAAACTGTAAGGGCAGATAAATAGAGCCTCTCAGCAAACTGCCGTATAATTGATAACCTTCCATGTAAGCAAATGCTAGCCGATCTAAACTTTTTTCGCGTTGATGATTTACTGGTGCGGATTCACAACTCTGAAGTCGAAATGGCCCAGAATGTTGCCGAAATCGCACAAAAGTATTTACAGCAGACTCTCAACGAACAAGATACGGCTGCTGTATTGTTAGCAACAGGTAATTCCCAACTCAAATTTCTTGATGCTTTAATTGCATTGGGTGGTGTAGATTGGTCACGGATTATACTGTTCCATCTAGATGAATATTTGGGAATTACTGCTGACCATTCAGCCAGCTTCCGGCGCTATATGCGAGAACGTGTAGAGAAACGGGTTATTCCTAAAGAATTTCACTATATAGAAGGTGATACATTGCAACCAGTGGCAGAGTGCGATCGCTACACTAAATTATTGCAAGCACAACCAATTGACTTATGCTGTCTTGGTGTTGGCGAAAATGGACATTTGGCTTTTAACGATCCAGCAGTAGCAAATTTTCAAGACCCTTACAGTGTGAAACTGGTGAAACTAGATACAGTGAACCGTCAGCAACAAGTTAGTACAGGTCACTTTCCAAATCTAGAAACTGTTCCCCAATATGCTTTTACTGTCACCATCTCGGCGATTTGTTCAGCTAAAAAAATTATCTGCCTTGCTCCAGAAAAACGTAAAGCGAATGTGGTAAAAGAAATGTTGCAAGGAGCTATAACTACAGATTGTCCGGCTTCTGTTCTCCGTCAACAATCCCAAGCGATGTTATTTTTGGATGTTAATTCTGCTAGTTTGCTCTCTTGAAAAGGGAGTAGAGAGTGGGGATTAGGGACTGGGAAACAGGGGAAATTGAAGAAGGCAGAAGGCAGAAGGTTCAATGTTTTGTAGGGAATTCAACACCATACTTAATTGGGGCCACAAAACAAGAAAATTTGATGGGGGTCTTAAACCGCAAGTTCGATGATTGTCACGGACTCCAGAGCAGAAAACAGTATTCCAACTGAGCCTCCAGCATAGCTGCCCTCTGCCTTCCTTGATAAATAATTCAGAGTTATTACCCCATGTATATAGCTTATCCGTTGCGGTATTCCCTTGCTTTGAAATATCAATGCGCTGTGCATTTTTATTGGTCAATATCGTTGGTTTAGCAAGCCATAATTTGATTAAATCTCACATCTGATAGTGTCATCGCAAAAAAATTCTGTTACCAAAAATGTTACGAGTGTATTGTACTTAGGCAGTTACTTTATCATGATATATAGTTAAGCTCCTCACACCACACGGAAAGCCGTGAAACAAATACTATGTTTCACGGTTTTTTCCTTTTCAGAAATAATTTAAGAGCGTAGATATGCAGAAAGCAGTTGAATTTAAACACGGCTCTGCTAACTACGAATGGGAGGCTTGTCCATTAACTCGGTACTCTTTGATTAAAAGCTGTAATCTTCATCTGGCAAGCATTTCCGCTTTTCTTAGTGCCATTCCTCTTATAGCTAAGTGCTGTTAGCGGTAGCGGGGCGTTTAGCCCCAATACGGTTCAGATAAGACCAAAATACTTGTAGAGACGGCGATTTATCGCGTCTAGAAAACCCACAATTTTGTACACTTAGCCCTTAACCGAATGGCACTAAGAAAAGATACAGCCCTTGTTCTGACTGGAACAAGCCTTCAGGCTGGGAATCCATTCTGGGAGGCTCCGCCTCCAGTAGCTTGAATTGAGGCAGAGCCTCTTTTAAATACATTCCCAGCCTGGAGGCTGGGAACGAGACGACACAAGCTTTTGGGTTTTTCTTAGTGCCATTAGCCCTTAACCCAAGCGTATTGCGTTTAGCCCGTGATGAGTAAAAACCCAGTTTTTTCAAGACTTTGAGCAATCAACACTGTCCTAATCTGTGTGACTACGGCTATGCATACCAATTAGATAGGTAGCTAAAACTGCGGATGCAATCTCCTTTTTTTGGTAGAGGAATTACGAGTGGTTCTGTCTTTAACATTGGAAACAGCTTAATCACCACTAAAAATCGATAAGAGATATCCATGATTACTCGTCAGGCTCTTAAGCAGTTGCAATTTTTGAGCAATGTTCCGGCGCTTTCCATCCTGTTACCAACTCATCGGACATCACCTGATAATAAACAAGATCCGATTCGGGTGAAAAATCTGGTAGATGAGGCAACGAAGCGGCTTGCCACAGAATTTACTAACCGCGAGTTGGAACCATTGTTGAAGCGGCTCGAAACCCTCGTGAGCGAAATTGACTATCGCCACACGCTGGATGGGTTAGCGCTATACATCAGCCATGACTTTGCCAAGCTTTATTACCTGCCCTTTCCTGTACCTGAGCGGGTTGTAATTGATCAAACCTTCGCGACACGAGATTTGGTCTATGGAACGCATCGGGCGCTACGCTATTGGGTTTTGCTGTTAAGTCAGGCATCCACGCGCTTATTAGCTGGAACAGGAGAAACCCTTGAGGAAGTTCATGATGAAAACTTCCCAATGCAAATGACAGGGCCCGGGGCCACGGCTCCGCTTCCATCTGACGCAGACTCTAGCTATCGAGACGATAGGCATCGCAGATTTTTTCAGCATGTAGACACTTTATTGAAGCTCTATCAGAATCCAAATGAGTCGCTACCATTGGTTGTGGGAGGTGTTGATCGGCAAATATCTTTCTTCCAGGAGGTTTCACAAGATACTCAAGGGATGTCTACGACGGGCTACACCTACGCAGGAAGCCTGAGTGGCAATTTTGACAAAGCGACGATTCATGAACTGACCCCTCAAGTGTGGACAATCATGCAGTCCGTTCGGGAGGCGCAACAGGCTGATGCACTCCAGGCATTAGATGACGCGATGGGTACTCAAAGTGTCGTTTCTACGATTGGGGAAACGTGGCGATTAGCGCATGAAGGTCGAGGGAAATTGCTTTTGGTTGAAAAAAACTACCATGTACCAGCAATCTTGACTGAAGACGGCAGGTTTGAGTTAGTGGATCAACCAGGTGGTACAGAGGTGATGGATGATGCCGTCGATGAAATTATAGAAGTTGTCTTGGCTAAGGGAGGAAACATTGCAATTGTGGACGATGAAGCACTATCAATTCATCAGCGAATTGCATTGGTTTTGCGGTATTGATGTCAAATTTTCACAGTGAAACACAACCTTTAGCGCTTTTCCATGCCTGACACAACATATTTTTTTGATTATTTCTACAATACTTTTGTCTGAAGTCTTAATTGTCAAGTTGGGGTCGAGTTCGGCAGATGCCTTTTCTCTCTACAATAGATTCAACCGACGCATCCGCCACAAACCCAAGCGGTGAATTTTTTCTAGTAGTCTGCCAAGGAAACTTTGCATGGTGGTTAGCAGAGGGGAAAGAACTTGGTATAAGCCTCTCCTCTGCTCCCCTGCTCCCCTGCTCCTCTGCCGACCTCCACCCAGCAATTTTGGGTTGGCGAACTACTAGTATGGCCTGTCGTTCTCTATGGGGATCTGATTCGGTTCTTTGCGAGGCACATTGTTCATCTTGCGGCGAAACTCAGACACCTTCTCGTAAATGAGCAGTCGCGATCGGTTCATAGAACCCAAGGGTCGATGTTCGGGTAAGGAATGCCAGGGCGTGAACGCGAGGTTCTCTGCCATCTCTACCCTACCCTTGGCGTCAATGTCTTGCTTCGGGATGCGAATGATCGCGACCTGTTGAAAGGGAGACACCATTTCGTCCCACAGTTCCAGAGGATCTTCCACAGGCATCGTCATTGGATCGGCTTGGATCTGGACAGCAAACTCGTAATAAACGTCTTCTGATCCGACCTGTTTCTTCATGACTTCCCTCAGAAAGTCTGGCCCCGTCGTCTTTGGCTGGCGGTTAGTGCTTCGGGAGATGGGGGTGGCTGAGAACTTGATCGCGTTCGGCCCTAGCAAGTATGGCGTCTGACTCCAATAGCGAATCTGGACGGGATTGAAGAATGGTTGCGATCGCATGGACATGATCGCCTTGAGTTCCGTGGGTCGAGTCTCAAAAAACTTCTCGATCTGACCCTTCAACATCTGCTGATGCAAGAGTTCATAATCCTTGAGGTTTCTTACGAAGAAGGTCGGGAAATTGATCATCACGAAATCTTGCGTCTTAGCATCCTTTTCCGATGCAAGCAGTTTCTCGCCCTCGACTCCGAACAGTTTGATTGCCATTCCGGCAGCCTGTGGCACTCTGTCCTCTTGAACCTCGACATTCCCGGCAGAAAACCGGATCAGGGCATCAAACGTGCGCGGCGTCTTGAACACGCCGTAGCGCAATTCTTTTGGGAGATTATCAAGCACGATGAATTCGGCATATACCAAGCCGTGTGCTTTCGGATGCGCGTCGCGCAAGACTGGCCGAGTACCGGGCGGAAACTGGGTGTGCAGTCGTGCCAGCGATGCGTTGAGGATCGAATCAATGAGATCCTTTTCACCCGGCTCGATGGATTCTTGCGCGAGAGCGGGCACGGTTGGCTTTTGCACCGATATCTCCTTGGGTGCGCCGTCGTCAGCACCTAGGTTTTTGACGTGGAAGAACGTCTTATCTTGCCAAGCACGGATGGGGTCTTTCGATCCGCCAAATGGAGTGATCTGTCGGGGTTGGTTACAGAAGGAAGGGAGCGTCAAAACCAGTGCAATCACCCCACTGGCTAGCACCAGAAGAACGATTCTTATCAGCTTGCTCATTAATCCCTCCTAAAGTTGACATACTCACCGACCTAGAGGCGCGGTGATTCTGGAGTAATAAGTAATAAGTAATAAGTAATGAGTAAATACCCATTTCTCATCCACTCATTACTCATTACTCATTACTCATTACTCATTTAAAGTCCTGTCACCGATGATAAAAAGCCGTCCTCAAAAGACGGGGCTTCTCTACGAGACGCTTCGCGAACAGACCCAAGTTTTGGGTGACAATTTCGCCTGGATTGATCGATTCTTGGGCTAGAGCATGTTTTGTCGTTGAAGCCGGTGACAATTGGGGTGCGCCGTTGTAAGTGCCTGGGTTTTTGACGTGGAAAAACGTCTTATCTTGCCAAGCACGAATAGGATCTTTTGGCCCGCCAAATGGGGCAATCTGTCGGGACTGGTTCGGGATGGACTTCATGTACTCGACCAATGCCCAGCGCTCATCCTCAGTCAGCAGTCGTCCGATAACCCCTTTCTCGGTAGGTCTATTCTCAAAGGAATGTCCAGCGTTGGAATTGCCGACCAGCGAGGTGTCAAATAGGAACTTCCCAGATTTCCCAGAAGTGTCCACGCCGACCTTCACCGGATCGAACTCTCGCCCGATAAAGAACGTTTTAGACCGCTCATTGTCTGGAAGCAGCAATTCGTAGAGATTCGGCACTGAGCCATTATGCAAGAAGGGGGGCGAGGCCCACATACCTTCAGCCGGGTTAGCCTTGTAGCCGATCGCCGGAATCGGATCGGGTGGCTCTGGATAAAAAGCCCGATAGCCGTGTGCCGAGACGAGTTCCTCATCGCTGAGTTTGAGCTTGGCTACTGCCTTGTCAAAGATCCCGCGCTGTATCGCCTGGAAGACAACGGGCGGTGGAGCGATCGCAGCCCCAGTGTCCGGCGCTGGCAAATACTCACTCATCCGTCCAGTCTTCACCGTCGGGTTGCTCTCGAACTGCGGACTTGAGAACTGCCCCGGATCGGTGCCGATAACATCAACGGAGACGATCGCATTCTCAATAAATCGCTTGTCTTGCTTTTTGGGTTCACTCCAACGATGCGGCCAGGTGGAGTGGCATCCGGCGCAGTTTTGCGTAAACAGTTGCGCTCCCTTGGCAGCCTTCTCTTCATCGATCTTGCCGAGAACACCTTCGGGCCATTGAGGTGGTGCAAGTCTCCGTAGGAGAGCCTCGCTGGCAATTTGGCCCTTAAGGTCTACGGTAGAGTCGAACAGCCCTAACTTTGGCGTCTTCGACGTTAAGTCCATCCTCGCAAACACCCCCAGAGATTCACCCTGATTGCGGAGAATGGGGTCAAACAAGACGCCACTCCACTGTGCCCAAGCTGACTGCGGTATGTTCCAGACGAAAGACGGCTTGACTGGTGCGATCG
The DNA here is from genome assembly GCF_048836525.1 of Nostoc sp. CALU 546. Lineage (NCBI taxonomy): Bacteria > Bacillati > Cyanobacteriota > Cyanophyceae > Nostocales > Nostocaceae > Nostoc > Nostoc sp. CALU 546. Next base: position 11,986 of record NZ_JAWJTF010000136.1, on the reverse strand, counting down.
GCGCTACCCAGTTTTGCGGAATGTCGAGCCAACGGGATTGCACCTGATTGTGAATCAGGCGGAGTGCATCCATGCGTCCCGGGCCAACAACGGTCGGTGTCACCGCAAGGATGCCGCGATAGCCATGAACTGCCGCGGCATCCTCTTCCAAGCGCTTGCGTAACGCTTCCTTGCCGGCATCATCGCGCTGTCCCAGTTTCTCTGCTAGCCGAGCGAACTTTTGCGGATCGGCAGCCGTTGCCGCCAGGGTATCATCCAGTCCCTCAATGAAGGCATGAACATCAAGTGTGGCGTTGTTACCGCCCGAAATACTGATCTTGGTTCCCTTGTGTTCGATCTGTCCGTTATGACACGCGGCACAGCTCAATCCGACCCACTTGCCTTTCCATCGTCCGTCCGCTACTACCGTATTGGTTATGCCGATGGGTAGCCCGTCCGGGTTGTATTTGGAATCGGCGGGTTGGGGGATAAATCCATACTTGGCGAGGTTATCATTGGCACTGAATAGCCCCTGGTTATTCGCCGCATCGAGGTTTAGGAAGATGTCGTAAGACATCGCAGCCGAACCTTGTGAGGTGTAGTAATAGCGTAGCCGATCCTCTTGAGACCAACCTTGATCCAGGTGGACGACTTTCGCCTTTGCCGGTCGGTCTTGGGAAAACGAGGCGAGCGTGAACGCCAGTGCCATCACCACACCGGCTAGCACGAGAAGAACGATTCTCATCAGCTTTCTCATCGGTTTCTCCTAAACGTGATGATTGACCCATCTCCCTGCGGCGGAAACGAGCAAAACTATGTCTCTGGCTCTCTTATTACCTCTAGTTATGAGAGTTTGACTTCAATATTTTTTTATTTAATTGCTTTTAATCTCTTAAGTTCTCATCCTACAAGATGTCTCTTACAAAAAAAATTTGCGGTACACTAAAGGATTTACCTACCCTAAATTTAATCGTGCGATGTAGAAGCGTGCCCGAAAACTATCTAGCCGCTTTCTTTCTTCAAGCGATACGTGGGTGCCGCCTAATTCCCAGTCCCTTGTATTTGCGAGGTTGTGTAAAAGGAACTGGGGACTGGGTGTAATACCAATTCAATTAATGATTGCATCTCTACAAATGGTCTATTTGTCGTATTCTTTTTTCAAATTGGTATAAAATCGAATCGAAAAATTATGGTGCTTGCTCTTACCCACCACCAAATTTAAAAAAAAAATTCCTGGTACCCATTACCGGAGGGGCGACCAGTTGAAAAGCCTAAATTATTACTTGCCTCAGCGACTAGAAGTCGCGGCTACACATACAAAACCCGCCTACGCGGGTTATAAAACTCGATTTACTGCTAGTCCACGCAGGTGAACTTAGCTTGTCTAGTAGCTACTTATATTCACTCAAAAATTTTCAAACAACCTCTTGTATCTCAAGAAGAAGTTAGAAGAAATTTATCTCCAGATCATGACATCCTGTGCCTGAATAATTCCCTTGTTGGTAATGACTTGGCAAAGATTACGGCGTAGTAGATTCGTGCCACGAATCTACTACACAGTTTACCCGGAGACTGTGCCTATATCTAGTCTCCACTCCTGTTTGAGCAATTGATGGAAAGTCGTTTCCCGAATTAGCATCTGCTCATACAGCACAAGCAAAAACTCTTTAGCTTGTTCATAGGACATCTGTTCCACTTTGTCGGCAAAGCAACGGATACTAAATTCTTGTTCTAACGATAATTCGATGGGTTGATCCATTTTTGGCTCCTGCATTAATTGGGGGCGAAAACGAGAAGCTCAATACTGGCGTGTTTGATATGTTTAAATTACCAGAATCCAGATTAAGCCTCTCTAATCACCGTTTCAGACTTTTAGTTAGTAACTAACCTGTTTATAGAGAGTTATTGAAATAGGTTGCCCAAAGAGTTCCAGTTACTCCAAGAGCGATTAACAGGTATGTAAAAAACTTGCCTAATTCAGGTTGTTGTCCTAGTACCTTATCTTCTTGACCACCAGTGAAAAATAATGACCAAGCTTGATTGGCATTAATTTTCTCAAAGTTGTTAAAACTAGGTCTGAAAACTACTGCTCCAAGCAAATTTTTATTGGGAAAATCAAAATCGGTTTTCATGATGTTTTCTCTATTGTTTTATTGAGTTGATCAGGGATTTCTTGTTATCTGTTAACTAAATTCTGACATCAGGGATTTTGCCCCTCTTAGATTAGTCATTAGGCTGATTCTTTTCAAATCTGCCTGAGCGTATCAGTCTAAAACTTCATTGGCATCCATATTGGTTGCCTCGCAACGAGTAGCGTTGTCGCTGGATGTTTTTATTATAGCTATATTTCGGAATATTGAGTTTTATTTCAAATTACAAAAAAATATTAAGTTAATTTTTACATATCTACCTTTGAGATGGGTAAGCGTCTCGCGCCTGTCACCAGACATTGCAGTTTTGCCTCAGAAATAGCTCTGTATCTACCCTCTTGCGGTAAAGTTGCATAAGAATGTGCATCTAAAGCCAGGAGGAAAGAGTTGTGAAAGCAGTCTTGATGACGGCAGCTGGCAGTCCCGAAGTTCTGCAATTACAGGAAGTGCCAAACCCTGGTGTTCCTGTAGGTAATACTGAACTTTTAGTGCGTTTGGTAGCGGCTGGAATTAACCCGATTGACACTAAACTTCGTAGTCGAGGCACTTTCTACCCCGATCGCACGCCGACAATTTTAGGATGTGATGGTGCGGGTATTGTCGAAGCGGTGGGTGCTAGTGTTCAGCGTTTTCGCACAGGTGATGAGGTATATTTTTGCTATGGTGGTTTGGGCGCACACCAAGGCAATTATGCTGAATATACTGTTGTAGATGAGCGGTTTGTGGCACGTAAACCCGCGTCTATTTCTTTTGCTGAAGCAGCAGCAGCGCCTTTGGTATTAATCACCGCCTGGGAAGCTTTATATGAACGGGGACGATTGGAACCTGGGGAACGGGTTTTGATTCATGCGGGGGCTGGTGGTGTCGGTCATGTAGCAATTCAATTGGCTAAACTCAAAGGTGCTACTGTTTCCACTACAGTCAGTTCTGAGGAAAAAGCTAATTTCGTCAAAGAATTGGGTGCTGACCATGTAATTTTTTACAAACAAACTGACTTTGTACAAGCGGTATTAGATTGGACTGGCGGGGAAGGCGTAGACTTGGCTTTTGATACCATCGGCGGCGAAATCTTTTACAAAACCTTCCCCGCAGTGCGAGTCTATGGTGATATTGTGACGATTCTCGAACCAGATGCCAATACAGTTTGGAAAACTGCTAGGCTACGCAATCTCCGCATTGGTTTAGAATTAATGTTGACACCAGCGTTGCTAGGATTGGAGGAAATTCTCCAGCACCATGCAGAAATTCTCGAACAATCCGCCACTTGGATTGATGAAGGCAAGTTAAAAATCCATGTTAGTCACAAGTTTCCTTTGAAAGAAGCTGCTAAAGCTCACCAATTAATTGAAAGCGGGTCTGTGACGGGTAAAATTGTTCTGCTGATTAGCGACGAATGAAAGAACTTTTTGCATAAATTATTTTTTAAACGCAGAGGCACACAGAGGTTAAACGCAAAAGTACGCAGAGGGGTTTCTCTGTACTCCTTTGCGTTTCTTTGCGTTTTTTTAATTCTTCTTTTCTTCCTTCCCCTACCTGCTTGGGCAGCACAAACGCAGCCAGAACGCACACCCTTAACTCTGGAATTATTACAAGAACGATTGCGTACACCCACACTCCGCGAAGGCAATTTGACTGTCGATTTGCAGAAAATGGTGATTGATTTACGCCCAGAAAATGCTAGCTTTCGTGATGCTTTTTACCAATTATTGCGAAAAGAATTAGGTGCTAAACCTTTAGGTTTAGACCTCAGCTATGCTTTAATTTTGGGTGATTTTGTGGGCAGCGATTTGGGTTTAAGAACACCCTTGTATGTAAAAGCGATGTCTGGCGACAAGCCGCGAGGCGTCTACGCTCCCATTTTCACTGCTAGCGAACAAGAAGAACTAGAACGTTTACGCTTTGTTTGTCTAGAGTCACTCGCAATCGCTTTACCCAACTCCAAAGATTGTCGATCGCTTTTAGGAACAGAGTCAACCCCAGCCAGTGAAATCGCTGTTTTTCGTGGTGCTTTGACGCTGGTGCAAACTCGCTTTAATGGTGAAGTGAAGTTCTCCAATACATTTTTTCTTCAGTCTGTGGATGCCCAAGGCGCAACTTTTCTCCAACTTACTAACTGGACTGAAAGCAGATTCGCTCGTCCCGTTAGTTTCACCAGCGCCAATTTCCGGCAACCAAGCAATTTTCAGAGCAGTATTTTTTTTGAAAAAGCTAATTTCAAAAAAATCAAATTTCAGGAACTTGCTGATTTTCAAGGCAGTATCTTTGAAAAAACTGCTAACTTCAACCAAGCAACTTTTAAACTTTTGGCTAAATTTAGTAGTGTGCAATGGCAAGGGAATGCTGATTTTTCTGATGTGTACTTTGCTAATCAAGCCCAGTTTACTAAAGCAGATTTTAATCAGTTCCTTCTTTTAACAGAAGCGACTTTTGAGCAAGCTGTAAGCTTCCGGGAAGCGGAGTTTAACAAATCGGTAAATCTGCAAGGTGCGAACATTCTTAACCAAGCAGATTTTAGTGATGCGATATTTGCTACAGAAGCTTGTTTAAGCGTACCTGGTTTAACTTTTAACTCTAACCAAGCGAAAATTTTAGGTAATCCCGGTCAGATTGGTAAGATGTTTTGTATCCCAACATTGCGAGGTAATCAAAACATCTTGCGGAATTTGGGGCAAAATTTCCGTCAGCAACAGCAAGTTGCCGATGCCAATGAACTGGAATATACAAAACAACGACTGCGATTAAGAGAGTTCGGCCGTCGTCTGACGGCTACAAATATTAATAGTGCTTCTGTTGCAAGTTTGATTAACCTGGGTTTTTCTGCAACTCAAGCCCAAGCGATCGCCCAGCGTCGTCTGGTAAAATCCTTTCGCAACAGTAGTGAGTTACTCACCATAACAGACATCGATTTAGAAAAATATACCCAACTAAGCGATCGCTTAATTGTTGGCGAAACTCTTTCTATACTTGGCTGGTTACTGCAAGCTTGGAGTTGGTTGGCGTTGAGTGTATTGCTGTTGTTGAGTGGCTATGGTACAAATTTTTGGTTAGTGTTTGGCGTGGGAGGATTAGCGATCGCTTATTTTGGCTTACTGTTTTGGCTGGTGGATCGCTATCGTCGGCTGCATCCCGTACCAATTATTCCCACATTCTACGAAACCATTTCGATATTAATCAGTTTTAGCGTTTTAGAATTCTTCAGCTTACTAGCGATCTTTCGCAATGCTCAACAACCTTGGCTGACATTAGGGTGTATTTTAATAATTATTGTCCCCGTCCCAATGGCTTTATTGATTAGACTTTACCAACAAGGTCGTTATCATGACTTAATGGACGTTTCTTACTTCACAGAAGACGGCACATTTCGCCAGTTACGATTATTGATTGGGCGTTTGCCAGTGATACCAAGGAATCAGACATTTCGGGAACGATATATGCCCTTGTTGTGCGATCGCCGCTGGAATTGGCTCAACTACTATGATTTTAGCCTCAACAACCTAGTTAAATTAGGATTTAACGACATTCGTTTACGAGATGAACATTTACCAGGTATCATCTCTGCACTTGCTTGGTATCAATGGAGTTTCGGTTTAATTTACATCACCCTAGTTTTGTGGACACTTTCCCGCACAATTCCGGGATTGAATTTGCTGATTTATCTGAAGTAATGATTTAGGATTGCTATAGGAATCCGCTTTGATTTCTGAACTAATTTGCGTAGGCAGGCAATAGGGAATCTTGCTACAGGCAACAGTCAAGAAGGCTTCTTAGTTGTACTGAGTTTTTTCAGAAATCAAATATGAGTCCTATAGCAATCAAAATCACTCCTCAACAATTTAAACTGCTTTTGGAATCTAAATCTCTTGTGTATCAGTAAAATTTTCTGGGCTAAGTTCATTTTTCAGTTTGAGTTTTAGCTCCTCTGAAATCGGTAAATCTTTAATTTCTTTAAGGAGAACTTGAACAGATTCGGTTTTGCTACGTTCTTTATAAATAGCATTAACAATGGCTTCAAGTCCGTATCCTGCTACAGTATCCCCTACAACTGTTATTAGACCAAGTAGGGCTATACCTCCAACTATGCCAAAAGGCCCTCCTAACGCTGTAATGGCAGCTGCTACAGCGGCAGAACTACCTCCTGATGTGACCGTTAGAATCACAAGAATGACACCAGGAAGACCCAGACCAGCAAGTTTTTTAACGATTTCGTCCATTTTAATCAACCTCAATTCTTTATATGCTAGTTAAACATTACCAAGGGCAGTAAAATTTATTTAGCCTAATTAAAAACTAAAACTTTTCTCTATTTATTGTCTTTGTAGTCATCTAATTAAACAGATAATCTCAGTTTTATCAATAAAATGCAATAGCAGTATAAGACGGTTAAATGGACAGTTAAGACAGTTAAGTGGACAATTAAGACAGTTAAGACATTTAAGTAGACAGTTAAGACAGTTAAGACAGTTAAGCAGATAGTAAAAATATTTAAAATAGTTAATGAATAATAATTACTAACTTTCAGGAAGCACGAGGCAGAAGCAAAACTGCCCTCTGCCTCGTGCTTTCCGTTTATCAAAATTTCTGGACTGCTGCCTCTAGCCATTCCTATGCAGAGCATAGGAATGAGATAAACATTTAGCTGAATCAAAAAGAAGCCTCTCACCTTCCCACAAGGTGAATACCCTAGTTAGTAGCTAGTTTGTCCGGCTTTTTTGCAGCTGGCGATCGCGGCGATTTCCGTCCAGAAAGATCGTACAGTAAACCCATAAGTGCAGGTACAACGGTAGGGGTCAAAATAGTAGAAAAAGCCAGACCACCTGTTAAGACAATACCCAACCCCTGATATAACTCTGAACCTTGTCCTGGTAAAACTGCTAGCGGTAACATCCCTAACACACTAGTGCCGGCAGACATGAAAATCGCCCGTAAGCGATCGCTTGTCGCATTATATAAGGATGCATCATAATCCTCACCTGCTTGCTGGAGTTGCAAGGCGCGATCGACCAGCAGAATGGCGTTGTTAACAACCACACCCGTAAGGATCACAAATCCCAAGGCTGTAATCATATCCAATGCCACATTCATTCCCGGAATCATGTTGGCGATTACTAGACTCAATAGTGCGCCACTCATACCCATCGGCACTGTTGCCATAATCACTACTGGGTACAGGAATGAGCGATATAACGCCACCAGCAACAAGTAAGTAATCAAAATCGAAACTGCAAATGCAGCAGCTAATTGACCAACAGTTGTTGCTAACTGATCTGCGGAACCTGCCAGTTCTAGCCGATAACCTGTTGGTAAACTAGCACGTAAAGGAGCCAGAATTTCTTCTTCGGCACGTTCTACCAGGGTAGCAAGAGGGGCATCTGGTGCAAGGGTGACAGTGAGGCTAATTGAGCGCTCTAAATTGACGTGGTTAATGGCATCGGCTCCCGTAGTTTCACGGATTTCGGCGATATCCCCCAGTTGCACTTGTCGTCCTTGTGCATATAAAGGCAATTGGCGCAGTTGTTCTGGCGTTTCCACAGCAGTATTTTGCAGTTCCACTGAGACATCTAGTTCTTCTTTGCCATCGATGTAATTGGAAACAACTCGACCACCCAAGGCTGCTTCGACCATCGAACCAATTTCTGCTTCCGAAAGTCCTACTTCGGCAATGCGTTCGCGGTTGGGAATCACTTGTAATTCTCCTGCACCCAAGACAAAATTTGAGCGCACATTCTGCACCCCTGGAAGCGATCGCAATTTGCCGGTAATTTGCTTTTCTAAGTCACCAATTTGGTTTAAATCAGCGCCAACAATATCCACTTCAAATTCTTTACCCGGATCGCGGAATATAGAAATCCGTGTCGGGATGACAAAGCGGTATCCAGCAAAGTTACTACTTTGGGCGCGTAACCGATCCACCATATCAGCCAGTCCGGTAGTCGTGGCAAATTCTGGTTTTAAAATAGTTGCAATACCTCGCAGCGCCCCTGGACGGTCAACATACATGATCCGCTCAACTTCTGGTTGCGATCGCAGAAATTTTTGCACAGGTTCAGATTGCCGAATCGCTTCGGGTATACTGGTTCCCGGTAACGGTTCGGCCCGCAATACAACTAAGTTCCGATTTCCTTCGGGGAGATAATCGGCAGGTGGTAAGAGAAAAATACTAGTTACGAGTAAAACGATCGGAATCGACAGCACAATTAATCTGCGCCCAATCCGTTTACGCCCCAGTGACCAACTAACAGTAGCGACGAGAAAGTTTTCCAGTTTGGTTTGGAAATGACGAAACACCGCAGAGGTTTTGGCCACCATCCGTTCAAACCAATTACCGCCCCGATATTCTCCACCCTGCATCATTTGCATGGCTTCCGATTGTTTGAGGAACAATCCCGATAGCATTGGGACTAAAGTTAATGCCGCAAACAGCGAGAATAGAGAAGAGGCAGAAAGTGCGATCGCCATATCAGCATAGAGTTGCCCAGCTTCACCCGTCACCATTAACAAGGGTACAAATACCACTACGTTGGTTAAGGTGGAACCAAGCATTGCGCCCCAAACTTCCTGAGTACCTTCAATGGCTGCACGCATGGCACTTTTGCCTTGCTGCATGTGGGTAAAGACATTCTCAATTACAACGATCGCATTATCTACGACCATACCCACTGCAAACGCCAATCCCGCCAAACTGATGATGTTTAATGTGCGTCCAAATGCAGACATGACAATGAACACCATAATCAGTGTAATGGGAATTGTAATTGCCACCACTGCAACGGTACGCATGGAGCCAAGGAACAGAACTAAGACAATGGTTGCTAACAGCGCCCCACTAACTAAGTTGCCTTGGACAAATTCAATGGATTGATTGATATACTGACTCTCGTCATAGTTGTAGACAAAGCGAATACCTTGATTTTGCTTGTCAAACTCAGTTTGCAGTGCCGCAATTTCCGCGCGGATGCCTTTAGCCACCTCTGGTACATTCGCCCCAATTTGCCGAATTACACCGACTGCTGCCCCAGGTTTGCCGTTGAACACCAACGCCCCATCTTGAGGTTTGCGTCCCATCTGGACTGTTGCGACATCTCGCAAGTAAACAGTGCCCGATTGGTCGCGTCGCAGCACAAAACCTTCAATTTGTGACAAATCTTGCGATCGGCTGATTGTGCGGACTCGATATTCCCGTCGTCCGAGAATTAATGGCCCACCCCGAATATCACGGTTGTTTTCTTGAAGGACTCTTACTACATCGCCAATTGCGAGATTGCGATCGCTTAATGCTTTTGGATCAACCTTCACCTCTACTTCTCGTTCTTGTCCACCCACTAACAAAAACTGCCCAGTTCCTTCGACTCGCCGCAAACGGGGAATCACCACTTCTTCTGCTAAGTCTCGATAACGGTCTGCATCCGGTTTAAATCCATCTTTGGTATCAAAGGGAATCCACATCATTGGTGAACTGTTACCACCCACCAGTTCCACACTCGATTCCTGCGCTTCTGGCGGTAAGCTTCCCACCTGCTGCAAGCGGTTGAGAACATCTACCATCCGTTCTCTGGCGTTGGCATCTTGAGCAAATTCCAAGGTGATGCTGCTGCGTCCAGCACGAGAAGTACTGCTAATTTCTTGGACACCTAGCACCTCTTCCATCTGTTCTTCGATGGGGCGGGTAATCAGGTCTTCTACTTCTGTTGGCCCTGCACCGGGATAGGTAGTTGTGATCGTAATTTCCGGGCGATCGCCTCCTGGTTGCAATTCTAGGGGTAACTTAAGTAGGGAGAATACCCCGAACATTGCCAGCAAGCAAAACAAAACAAAAGTTCCATGTCGCCAACGAACGGCGGTTTCAATAAAGTTCATATTAATTGGTAATTCAGAAAATCATATTTAAACTGGGTTTCCAGTATTTTGAAGGAAAGGTTAAAGGAGAAAGAGACGATTCTTCCTCTTTAACCAACTTCTGCAAGAAGTCTATGGAAGCGTGGTGCAACCTATGTTTTAACAAGAGAGGTAGGACGATTTGGTGGACTGGAATTAGACTGGGTTGAAGCCTCATCTAAATTACAACCTCCTTCCTTCTGCCGACGCTCGCGGACTCGCTAACGCTGCGCTATCCTGCCTCCTGCCTCCTTCAAGTTGGATCAACTATCTTTACAGGCGCACCATCTTGCAATCCATCACCGCCACGTAGCACAATGCGTTGACCGGTGCGTAAAGTGGGATGATAAATTGCGACATTTTTACCCATGTCAGAAACCATTTCGACTGGAATTTGTTTAGCTTTGCCATCTGCAACTGCAAAAACTAGCCACTCGTTTTGTCTTCTGGTTAATGCATCTCGTGATACCACAAAGCTGGAGCGATTCGAGGGCATATTTAAGTTACCTGCGATCGCCATTCCTGGTATTAATCCTGACGGGGGTTTGTTAATTTCGACACGCACACGCTGGCGACGGGAAGCAGTTTCGGCAGAAGGAACTACAGCGGTGATGGTGGCGCGTTGTTTCCATTGCGGTAGAGCGCGAGTTGTGAGATCGATTGTCATCCCTGGAGTAACTTTACCACTGAGTTCTTCTGGTAACTCTAGGAAAATGTCGAAGCGATCGCCTGCTACTAAGGTGACAATTTCACCAGAACTTTGTACCAAATCACCATTGCTGATGTGGCGAGTCTGCACTATTCCCGATTCCGATGCCAGAATCCGCGTGCGCTGCTGGGCTAATTCTGCTTGAGCTAAGGTGGCTTTTGCTGCTTCTACATTTGCCCGTTGAGCGGCGATTTCTTCTTGAATCGGCCCAGCTTTCGCTTCGGCAAGTTCTGCCTCAGCTTCTAGGCGTTCTCCTTGGATGTTATTCAATTGTGCTTGGGCTTCCACTAACAATCTTTGAGATAAAGCACCCTCTTTAACAAGATCGCTGGTGCGTTTCAGGTTATCCTGTGCTTCCAGTTCTCGCGCCTTGGCAGATGTGACAGCCGCTTGCCGTTGAGCAATGATTTCAGGACGAGTGCCAACTTCCAAACGTGCTAGATTGCTCCGTTGTTGTGCCAGTTGCGCTCGTGCTTGGCTAATTGCCAATTGCTGATCGGTATCATCCAGTAAAGCGATCGCCATTCCGACTTTGACGCGATCGCCTGGTTGCACTGAAATTTGCTTGACAATTCCACCAGTTTGAGCGCGAATTGTTGACTGCTGAGTGGCTTCTACTTGTCCCAACAACTGGACACTTCTGGTAGCACTCCCAGTTGCGAGGGAGATTGTTTCAATTGGTTTTGGAGGTGGCCCTTGCTGCTGTGCCACAGAAGAGGGTGGTGTACCACCAGGAGCGAACATCCGCCAGAGGATAATGCCACCAGTTGCCAAAAATGAAATCAGCAATCTCCAGAACCAAGGTTTACCTGAGCGAGTCGGTGCTAACTCAGAAGGCACAGAACTATCTGATTGGGTTTCAACCTTTGAAACTTCAGTTTCAGAAGTATCCATAGCGATTAACGGTGGGCTACTGAGGGTTAAGGGCTAATTATTAACCGTTGAAAGTGAACAATGAATAGTCCAATGTTCGCTATCAACAGTCAATTATTTAGATAAAAGTAAATTTACGTTACTTTTTTGTAGTTTATTGGATAAATATGACAAAAAAATGTCAAGGAGAGGCAGAGGGGAAAGAACTTAGTATTTGAACTCTCCCCTGCTCCCCTGTACAAGGCTTAATCGAAATGTGGTGAGAAATCCGGGTTAATCGCAGTGATGGTTAGGGTGGGGTAAAACTAAAGCTAAAACCTTAGTAAATCAGGTTTCAGGTGAGGTTTTGAGAATTTATGCAATAAATATATTGAATTCGGGTAGTTGTTTATTGAATTCGGGT
>NZ_JAWJTF010000074.1:11996-47895 GCF_048836525.1 Nostoc sp. CALU 546 | reverse complement strand
CCCACTCCCCACCCCCCACTCCCCACTAATAAATGACGATCGCACTACTATAGAAAGAGGCGATCGCGTCTTACTAATTGTCGAAGATGACGTAAATTTTGCGCGTATCCTTCTAGAGATGGCGCAACAGCAAGGATTCAAAGTGATAGCTGCCCAAACCGGCAGTACAGGTTTGATGTTAGCCCAGCAATTCCTGCCTTCAGCCATCTTGCTAGATATCCGCTTGCCAGAAATGGATGGTTGGACGGTATTGGATCGTCTCAAACATGACCCAAATACCCGGCACATCCCTGTACACATCATGACCGTTGAGGAAGGAAAACAGCGCGGTTTGCAACTAGGTGCGATCGCATATCTGCAAAAGCCCTTAACCAGCGAGACAATATCCGAGGCGTTGAGCAAAATTAAAGGTTTCGTTGAGCGCCAGGTGAAAAATTTATTGGTAGTGGAAGACGACGACACTCAACGGCATAGTATTGTTGAGTTAATTGGCAACAGCGATGTTTCGACCATTGCCGTGGGAACTGGTGCAGCAGCATTAGAAGCCATCCGTTCACAGCATTTTGATTGCCTTGTCCTCGACTTAGGGCTACCCGACATGACTGGGTTTGAACTGATCGAGCAGATAAAACTTCTACCTCACGGCAAAACTTTGCCAATTATTGTCTACACAGGTAGAGAAATTAGCAAAACTCAAGAAACGGAACTCAGACGGATTGCAGAGACAATCATTATTAAAGATGTGCGATCGCCCGAACGTCTCCTTGATGAAACAGCATTATTTTTACATCGAGTCCAGGCAAATTTACCAGCACCCAAGCGCCAAATACTCGAACAACTGCATTCACAAGACTATTTACTCACAGGCAAAAAAGCGCTAATTGTAGACGACGATATGCGGAATATCTTCGCCCTTACCAGTATGCTAGAGCGTTATCAAATACAGGTTTTATATGCTGAAAATGGCAGACAGGGAATCGCGCAGTTACAAAATACACCAGATATTGATGTCATTTTGATGGACGTAATGATGCCAGAAATGGATGGTTACGAAACAACACGCTTAATCCGCCAAAACGATCAATTTAAATCTTTGCCGATTATTGCACTGACTGCTAAAGCCATGCAAGGCGATCGCGAGAAGTGTATAGAAGCAGGTGCATCAGATTACATCACCAAACCCGTAGATACCGAACAATTGCTGTCTCTATTGCGTGTTTGGCTATACCGTTAATTTGGTTCCCTTAGCAATCCCAAAACAAACCCTCAGCTACCAACCTTGTAAAATTTTTTATGCTCAGATCGCCGTCATCCTCCTCACTTCCTCCCCACAGAGGTTAAAACTGCTATCATTCATGTGCAACAAGCATTTCGGCAGGTATTGATATGATGTCCGTTTAATCAAACTTAATAAAAAATGTTCGTAGTAAGGACTTTAGTCCTGGCTTTGGGGACTAAAGTCCTCACTACAAACTGTTGATTATGAGTGATTTGACGGACATCATAATGATTCAAGTTAGAGATTTTGCCAGAAGATGACCATCTAAAACCAGGCTAAGTTGCCCATTGGCAAGAATGCTAGTTCCTTGGATATAAGCTGCAACTGGGATTGCTTCCCCCAAAGGATGGATCGCAGCGGATTGCTTGCCAATGATGCAATCTACTTCTAAAGCACATCGTTTGTCTAAGTAACGAAATACTAATAAAGGCTTATCCTGCTTGAAAGCATTTAGTGTATCTGTGTTGTAAGTAGTAACTGAGGTGGGAAGCTGGTTAGGACAAATCAGTACATCAGTCAATAAGTGGATAGGGACGAGCATTTCTGTTGTTAAATCCTCACGATCGCAACCAAGGAAGCCACTGGTGCTAGAAGACTGCAAAAATAACATCCGTCCCGCTTGAGTTTGGATAATTTGTTCGGACTGCGATAGACAAATCTGCTCTACAGAATCGGCAATAAATGCATAGACTCTGGAGTTAGCTTGACAGACGATAAGTTGAGCAATTTTTTGATCGAGGGGAATTTGGAGCGAGAAGGCTGTACCATGTCCAGCTTTAGACTTCAATACTATTCTTCCCTGAATAGCTGTTAATTGCTTGCAAACTTCAGTTAATTCTACTCCTAACTCTAAGGCAGCGCGATCGCATAAAACAGATGAAACCTCTGGTTCAATTACCAGTTCTTGTAAGATATCCCCTGGTTTTGTCAGGGTGAGTCCTTGGGCTAAAGCTTGTTGATAAATTTGAGATAAGTTCAGTCCTGCGCCATCATCACAGCCATCAATAATTAGTTGATTTCCTTGCTGATAAACTTTAATTTCGATGATACCGTTGCTATTTTTACCAAGGTGTTGGCGTGTTTGGGAAGACTCAATACTTTGTTCTAGCAAATAGCAACTTATATGCAACAGGAGAGCATGGAGGCGATCGCTAAATGCCCGATTGACTTGGATATCGCTAATTTGTAAATGTAGTTTAGCAGACTTATCTTGTAGAGCTTGTAACTGAGACCAAAGCCGATGCAACGGTTCTAAGGCTACTTTTAAAGGAATAGTTGTAACTTTTTTGACTAGATTGGCAGAATGCTTAAGTAACTTTTCCTGCTGTATGAGTTCTTGTTTGAGTTGATGATGATTGTTATTGAGCGAATCAACAGTTGATGCCACCTGAGACGCTTCAGCCAAAACAGATTGCAGAGTACTGTATAATTGCTGAGAGCGAGAAGCAGCTAGAGGAGAAAGGGTATCTGAAATTGCTGCTAAACGTCCTGACCATTCCTGTAGATTATCCAGCAGGTGTTGTAATCGTTTAACTTGTCGGAGCAACCGCCCGATTGTATGTTGCTGTTGTTCTTCTTGACAGGCTTGCTGATTATATGTAGTTAATAATGTTGCAACTAGCACATTTAGTTGTTCGAGATGCTGAATATTGATCGGTGTGGCGGTTGGAATACTTGTTGCAACAATGGTAGAAATGGATTCTTGTAAAGAGAGTGGATGGCGATCGCGAACAGATTTAACTAGGGATGCTTCAGTAGGTAAGGAAAAATCCCCCAACCAAGCATGAAAATCTCCTTCGTCATACTCTTTCGGGTTTGCTAGTTCCCCTACATTGATGGGAAGCTGCTCGGTATCTACGTAAACAAGGCTGCCAGACTGGGGGCTAGTTTCACAAGAGGCAGGGGGCAGAGGGGCGGAGGAGCAGAGGGGCGGAGGGGCAGAGGGGCGGAGGGGAAAGAACTTGGTATTTGAACTCTCTTTTGCTCCCCTGCTCCCCTGCTCCCCTGCTCCCCTGCTCCCTACTCCCTGCTCCCCTGCTTTTTCACATTCTTGCGGTTGCTCTATCGATGTCTCAAGGTTTGTTTCTTGGGAATCGCCAAACTCTGCTTGTAGATGAGCAACAATGGCAGACATCCGCTCCAGAATTTCTACTTCGTCAATTTGCGAGGCTGTTAAAAATGCCATCAATAGCATCTGTAGACAATCTAATCCTTCCGACAACAGGGAGGCGATCGGGGCGTTGACAGTTGCCTGATACTGATGTAGAAGCTGAAAAATCTCTTCTAGTGCAGCCGCAACTATGGCAATGGCATCTAACTCAGCTGCTATGGCAATCGAATGCAGAGAGCGAGCAGCTTCCATGAGAGCCAAAGCTGTAGCAGGGTTACTGTCTTTTGTATAGTTAGGCAACTCCTGCTCCAAGAACAGCAACAGATCGATCGCTTCTTCTAGGAAGCGATCGTCGTTCTGCGGTTGGGGGACAAAATCGGTACTCATGAAAACAACTCTCGTTTCTATGGGGTTTGTGAGTGAATTTTGGATTTTGGATTTTGGATTTTAGATTTACCCACCAGCATCAATGCAGGGGCTTCAACTAAAAATTTTGGATTTTGGATTTATTCCACGAATAAATTCGCTTGCTTGAGACCAGTTTAGATTTTAAATTTTGAATCTTCAATCCAAAATTTAAAATCTAAAATCTAAAATTCGGTGACAATTCTATGGCTTCGATATTGTTTGGAGGCTACAAGCAGCGATATCGGCGATCGCTTTGAATTGCTCCTGAATTTGTGCGATTGACTCCAGCCCCGCACTGATTTGGCGATCGCACGGTTCGATCGCAGAAGCAACGTCTGCTGCTGCCACCTGGAGTTCTTGGAACCATTCCTCTATATTTAGGGTGCTATCGCGGGCTTGACGGGCGAGAATTTCCACCTGTTCGGCAGCAGCTAACAAACCTTGTTCCCGATCGCTAGCTTTTGTGGCTTCGATGGCTGTATTCAGGGATAAAACCTGAATTTTGGTACTCAAGCCTTCCACAAGATGAACAAAGCCAGAAGCTTGCTGGCAAAATTCACCAAGATATTGCAGCTGTTTATTAGTAATAGCAACAGTATCTTGAATAGACATTAAATGCTCACCGGCAAGCTCGGCGATTCTTGCTCCTGCTTGTACAGTCTGGCTCACCTGCTGAAATGGCACTAGTAACTCAGAGCGATCGCAGGATTCAGCCTTTTGCTGTTGAGCAGGTGGAGCTACTATTTCAGCCCAGCGCAAGTTAATTGTCAACATCATTCCTACTTGTTGTAGCAAACTGCGCTCTGCTTCCTGCCATTGTCGGGGTTGGAGGCAATGATGAATAACTAAAAAACCCCAAGGTTGTTGTTTGACAATCAAGGGTAAGCAGAGGCTAGCTTGCACCTGAAAGCGTTGCCAAAATTGCTGTTGGCGGGGAGTTAATTCTAATACTTCAGTTAGGTTGTTGAGTAAGTTTTGTCCGTCACTAACATCGGGTTTATTAACAAACAAATTTATCGGTAGGGATTGGTTGAGCAGGGATGTCCAACCCGCTTGTATTGCTTCAGCGATCGCTCGACTGCGATTATCTTCTTCAAAACGATAAATCAGGACGCGATCGGCGTTGAGAACATCTCGCAGGGCGGTGACTGTAACCTCCAAAAGTGCAGTTTGACTTTTTGTCTGCTGCATTTGCCGATCAATGGCCGCAAGTTGTTCTCGCTGGAGTTGAAAAGCCCCTCGAACATTTTCATCATTGTCACTGGGCGAATCTTTAGCCAAAGCTTGGATAAAAGCTTCGATTTGACTTACCTTCTGCTGCAATTGAGCGACCTTTGGCCCCTTAGCAGATTGAAAGACTGCTTTGATTAGAGCCACATTAGCCAAAATTTCTTCTATCTGGATTTTATTTTCAACAGGCTGGGTTTCAGAATTAGGATCTAAAGTTGCGATCGTCACAGAAAACTCCTTGGCAGCATCAAGTCAAATATAAAAAGTAGGGGAGCAGGGAGCAGGGAGCAAGGGAGAGTTCAAATACCAAGTTCTTTCCCCTCCGCCCCTCTGCCCCCTGCCTCTTATCAGTGGGTTTGCCATTGCAATGTCTGGGCGATCGCTCTGGTGTCTAAAATCCAGCGATCGCCTGGCAGAATACCTCGAACAAAATTTAGTAGTTTGTTGGGGGAAAAGTCGGTTGGTGCTGATTGCGCTTGCTGTAAATCCTGCCATTCTACATCGTAGACATGAGCCACCAAAAACCCGATTACCTGATTTTGCAGCTCGATAACTAGAACCATTGGCTTTTCTGGTCGTGACTGCCGCTTCAAAAGCGGCGCATAACCAAGCAAATGTTCCAAGTCAACCACCCGTAGCATCTGTCCTTGCCAATTATAGAAACCTAAA
The DNA here is from genome assembly GCF_048836525.1 of Nostoc sp. CALU 546. Lineage (NCBI taxonomy): Bacteria > Bacillati > Cyanobacteriota > Cyanophyceae > Nostocales > Nostocaceae > Nostoc > Nostoc sp. CALU 546. The sequence continues at coordinate 42,199 of NZ_JAWJTF010000074.1, read as the reverse complement.
ATCCAACTTGGTAAGGCCGGGGCTGGGGAAATTTCTTGGCTAGCGAGATGAATAATGTCCTGTAATGAGTGGAATGGTAGCAATCCACTTCCTCCATCGCCCAAGGAAAAACGGAGAAATCTTTGCCGTTGTTCGCCTGATGTCAGCCCAGGAGCCAAGGTTGAGGTTGTTCCGGGCAACCCCAACTTATCAGCCAATATCTGGCTCATACCAAAAAGAAGTACTTTCAGTGGTTCCTCGTTCGGTGCTACAGGCAAAACAGCCATGTGGCTAACACAGCTTAACTCCGCCACTTGCCGATAAGACCACGGCACCGGACGCACTGCTGACAAAGGAATATCAATTAAGGCAGGGGGCTTGTCTACAGGAATGCCACAAATTTCCCCAGTCCGGGTTTGAGTCAGAAGTAAGAAGCGCCCTGAAGTGTCAACCGCAGAGGGAACTTGATGCGGCTGTTGGGCTTGTATTTGCGAAATGAACTTTTGGCGCAAGTCCACAATTGTGATCGTTTGCGCTCCCAAATCAACCATCCCGATACCACTTTCAACTGTACTGCGAATCGGGGGACAAGCCATCACCTTGAGAACTGCACCAACTGGCAGGGCAAATAAATAGTCTGCGATCGCAAAAACAACGACTCGTAATGAGTCGCGCTCGCTCACAGCGCCAGATAATCGCTTAAACGGAAAGGGAGTGTTAAGCATAAATACTAATTCGTAATTCGTAATTCATGAAGAAGGGTAAAGGGGAAGGGGGAAAGGGTAAAGGGGAAGGGGGAAGGGGGAAAGATTTTATTATTTTGATGACTGATTTATAGATTGAATTTGATTAGATAGCATACGGCTCAACTCCATAGCTTGATTAGAAAGTTGTGTATAAGTTGGTTGGTCTAGATAGCCCACTTCTAACGCTACTCTCAAAAGACTGCGAACTTCACCGGCAGACCCTTTAGCAATATTTAGAAAGTTTAAGTATTCTTTGCGAGAATATCGTTCAAATCCTTCTGCAATATTTGTAGGTATTGATACGGATGCACGTCTTAACTGATCTCTTAAACCAAAGTCTTTACTCAGTTCACCTTCCTTAGTTCTTAAGTATATTTGCTTAACTAAGTCAATACCTTTTTGCCATACTTTTAAATCCTCAAAAGGTTCAATTTTTTTCCTTTCCATTCCTTCCCTTCCCCTTTCCCCTTTACCCTTTCCCCTTTACCCATTAACCAGTTCAGCGATCGCGGCTAGAAAGCTCTGTTCTGAATAGGGTTTGGTCATGTAAGCTTTCGCCCCTAGAGCTAAAGCTAATTGGCGGTGCTTCTGTCCGCTACGAGTAGTCAGCATCACCACAGGAATCCCGGACAAACGCTCGTCTTGGCGATGGTGTTCTAAAAACTCAAATCCATTCATACGCGGCATTTCAATGTCACAAATCACTAAATCAACATCACTGTGTTGCACCAATTGAGCGATCGCCTCTCGACCATCGCCTGCTTGCAACACTTGATAATCGGCTTTCTGGAGCGTCTGCACCAAACTTTGCCTTTGTACAACCGAATCTTCCACGACTAACACCGTCAGTCGGTTAGGTTGAGCAACGGCTGTATTGACTTCCATTGCCTGTTGTTGCGGTTGTGTAGTTAGCTCGGATTGCTGCCCCTCTAGAGTAAGAACAGGCTCAGGCGCAGGCAACAGTTTAGTTGTAAGATTTGATGCCGGGGAAGTCGGCATCATATCTGTCTCCCAAGTTTGCCGAACTAACTCCAACGGGTCAACGATTAGGGTCAGACTACCATTGCCCAACACGCTGTAGCCTTGGATGTAACTAGGTAAAGTCAGGACTCTGCCGAGGGATTTAATTACTAATTCCTGCTCGACTAAAATCTGATCGACTTGCAAACACAGGTATTGATGCTCTGTTTCTAACAGCAGCAGAGGTTCGACGGTGTTCCGTTGCTTGACTGGAAAAGGACTTAGGTTTAAATTGTGGTCTTGGGTGAATAAAGGATATTTGTAATCCAGCAAATTGGCAAGCGAGCGGATGGGAACTAATTGTTGACTTTGCCCCTCTCCCCACTGCCAAAATTTTTGGCTGCCTTGCCCGTGTAAAGATTGCTGGACTTGAATCTGCTCTGGCTGCGGTAATAAAACCTGGCTAACTCCTTCAGACAGCAAGCCATAAGTAATACCTTGAGATTGACAAACGAGCAAGCGTGCTGTTGTCAAGCTCAGGGGCAATTGCAGCATGAAGGTAGTTCCCTGCCCTGAAAGCGATCGCACCACAATCGAACCTTGTAAAGCTTGCAATTGAGTGCGAACGACATCTAAGCCTATACCACGGCCAGATAACTCACCAACCTGCTTGGCAGTAGAAAAGCCCGGTTCAAATAATAACTCTGCCAGTTGGTCTTCTGAGGCGTAGGCGGCTTGTTCGGGAGTCAGCAGGTGTTTTTCTATACCTCGTTGACGAATGGCTTCCCAGTTTAAGCCTCGACCATCATCCCGTACCTCAATAGTAGTGCGGTTGCCTTGATGATAGGCTTTAATTGTAATTGTTCCGGTTTCTGGTTTACCCTGCTGGCGGCGAATTTCTATCGGTTCAATGCCGTGATCGAAGGCATTGCGAATCATGTGCAGCAAGGGATCGTATAGCTGCTCAGAAATAGCTTTATCCACCAGTACCTTCGTACCGCCAAGCTTGAGTTCAACAGGTTTATGATAAGTTGCTACCATCTGTTGCAGCAGCCGGGGTAATCGATTCAACACTGTTCCCAATGGAACCATTCTGGCTTGCAGCAAATCTTCCTGCGCTCCTGAAAGCAGTTGCTTGCGCTTTCCGAGACTAAAGCGAGATTGCTGAACTAAGCCATTAACAGCCTCAATCTGTTCTCCTAATTGCACCATGTCTTCTGTAAGATTTTGCAGGAGAATATGCAACTCGCTATAGTTATCCATTTCTAAAGCATCAAAATTGGATTGTGCCTCGGTAGGAGAGATAACTCGTGGAGATCCATGTATATGTCGCTGCTTGCGTTCGGGAAGCAGCAGATGTCGATCTGACCAAGTAAAAACTTTACTAAGTTGTTGTTGACAGTACAAAAACTGTAGTAGAGTGTCTTGGGCTGCTTTGTGGATGTGGTTAGATTGCAGGTTTTGTTGGTTTTCGCTGATTAGCAATTCCCCAATTGTATGGCTGAGGCGATCAAGCTGTTCTATCGCCACTCGGATACTGGGAAGTGATGCCGATGACTGAGCCTGGAGGCTTGGCGCTGGTGGTGGAGAGGCTGGCCGATCTGAGTCTGAGTATCGGCAAGATGTCTGTGGATCTCCGATCCAGATTGACTGTAAAATCCGATCTATGGCAGAGGGGGCTACTACCGAATCCTGAGAAATAGGTGCCAGTACCTCCGGTGTTTTCGGTAGGGAGCTATCAGTCCGCTTCGGGAAAAACGACCAAATTGATTCCGCTTCGCTGGCACTGAGGAGGGGAGATGGCTGATTCTCAGTTGTAGTCGTTTGTGTTGGTTGGGCAGCGATCGCAACTGGCTGCCCTTGCGGTTCTTGGACAGGAGTAGTTAGTTCTGCCCATTCTCGCAATTGTGGAGATATCTCTCCCCCTTGAATGCGATCGCCTGCAAGTACTGCTGTTTGAGCTGCTTTAAAATTTTCTAAAGCCGCCTGAGCGATTTGCAATACTTTGTCTGGATGTGCTTTGAGCGCGTTTAAGGTCGCCTGGGCAATTTCTTCCAATCCAGATAAGCCATAAGATGCTGCTAGTTCGACAAAAAATTCGGCTTGAGAGTTGAGTGTTGTTTGAATTTGTTGCGGATTTTGGCTTTGGATGTCAGTTTCCAACTGTTGCAAATCCTGGAGTACACTCCCGGAAAAGATTGACTCTACGACATCAAAGCCAAGTTCTTCCGAACTGGGAAGCGGAGCCTCACGACCAAAAAAGTCGCCTAGTTTATGTTGAAGTTGGGCAAAGATTGAGGCAGTGCGATCGAGTATTTCTGCCTCATTGCAGGATAAGCCCATCAAGGCTGCACTCAATGGAGTTCGCAGGCACTCATAAGCATCTAGAAGCAAAGCACCCAATTCTGGATCGATTTCCAGTTCTGGAGCGTATAACGCTTGGAATACATCTTCCAAATGATGGGCAATTGTCTGAATAGTTTCTTGCCCAACACTGGCAGCACTCCCTTTGATAGTATGGGCGCTTCGCATCAAGGCATGAACTTTTTCTATTGTTTTTTCATCAAGTAAACCGATCAAATTCTGCTCAATGGTTTGCAACAACTCTGCCGCTTCCGCAAGAAAAGCCTGCTCTTGATTACTGGGATCGGGGTTCATAATACGCTTGGTGTCAAGGAGATTTATCTGTTAAGGCAGGCAGGGGGAGCAGGGGAGGCAGGGGAGCAGAGGAGAGTTGTTTCTCCCCTGCCCCTCTGCCCCTCTGCCCCTCTGCCCCTCTGCCTTATCCTGAGAACAAATATTCACCACGACTTACTTAGTCAACTTTGAACTGGCTAACGCTGGTTTCCAGTTGTTGTGAAGTCATCCGTAGTTCTTCAAAAGACTCGGAAATGTGGATGGCACTTTCTGAAGTCTTGCGGGCGATCGCCGAAACATCCATCATCGCCTCTGTCAACATCTGAGATTGCTGACTTTGATGGGAAACTGCTTGGGTAATTCCTTGTACCAGTCCACCAATTTCGTTGGTAGCTACCACGATCGCACTCAGGGAATGACGAGTCTCATCGATCAAGTTCGAGCCTTGGACAACTTGGGTAATCCCTATTTCCATTGCTTCGGTAACTTCGTTGGTGCCAGCTTGAATTTCTTGCACGAGTCGCTCAATTTCTGTGGTGGCACTAGCAGACTGATAAGCCAAGGAACGAACTTCATCTGCAACCACTGCAAAGCCTTTGCCATACTCTCCGGCACGGGTAGCCTCGATCGCAGCATTGAGTGCCAGCAAATTAGTTTGAGTGGCAAAGTTTTCAATCAGACTCACTACTTTCGAGATTTTCTGAGAAGCTTCACCGAGGCGTTTAATTTTCTTCGCTGTTTCCGACACGGTTTCCCGAATCTCCAAAATGCCATCTACGGTTCTTTCCATCAGCGAATCGCCAGCTTGGACGGTATTATTAGCTCTTTGCACCGCCTGTCCGACTTTTTGGGCATCAGCAGCGACTATCTGGGTGGAAGTTACCATAATTTGTAATTGTTCCAGAGCGTGTTCGAGCCGTTCTGCCTGCTGTTGAGCTTGGTCAGATAGTTTTACTACTGAGGTAGTGTTATTGCTGGAATTTTCACTCACTTTGCCAGCAGCAATCTGCACTTGTCGCACTAAATCTCGCAAACTTTGGATCGTAGTATTGTAACCATCGGCGATCGTCCCAATTTCATCTTCAGATAGGGGCGCTCGAACGGTAAGATCGCCTCTGAAGGATGGTTCCAAAGCCATGAGAACGCGTATTGCTCCTTGTTGGAGTTTTTCGCGGGCGGTGCGTTCGCGCTCTGCTGCTTCTGCTAGTTGCTGCTCTTGAATACGCACCTGTGTTAGGTAGTCTGCAAGATTGAGGGCAATACCAATCTGGACGCTGGCTTGGTTGAGAACATCCTCCTCGGATTGCTCCCACTGGCGCGGTGCGCTATTTTGATAAACTCCCATCAGCCCCCAGAGCCGATTTTCTTGAAAAATCGGAGAAATCATGTAGGCTTTAGTTCCCCACATCTCTAACAATTGGATGTGACATTCGTCATGACCGACAGTATATATATTGTCAACCCGCAAACTTTCTTTGCGGACATAACGCCCTCCTTGGTTGTACTGGAGATAGGTATCTCTAACTCTGGCAAGGCTAGTTCCCACAAGCTTAGGCCAATCCCCACTCACAGACTCAACTACAAATTCTCCAGACCAATCAGGCTCAAAACGGTAAACTCCAACTCGATCTACTTTCAGCAGTTGCCGAAGTTCGTGGGTGGCAAACTGGATAAATTCCAGAACATTACCACGACTTTGGGCCATTTCTGTTAACCGACTTGGCAGGCGATAGGAAAATCGGGCGTTTGCTACTTCCCGTTCTGCCAGTTTGATCAGTTCCTCATTCTTGGTTAAGGTTTGTTGTAAGTATTGCGATTGTTGGACGGCAACCCCAAACTGCGTGCCGATTTTCGCTACCAAGTTGACTTCATTCTCTTGCCATTGCCGCGGCCCACTATTCTGATATGCTCCTAACAAACCCCAGAGCTTGTTTCCGGCAATAATTGGGGTGATGATATAGGCTCTAATCTGAAATTGCTCTAGAATTTTCAAGTGGCACTGGGCATGGCCAGCAGTGTAAACGTCATTAATCACAAACGTCTCGTTGTTGCGATAGCGTCCACCTTGGGTTTGTTGTAGGTGTTCGTCTTCCCATACAGTCCTGATATCGGGGCCAACCAAAGCCACCCATTCACGACTTACGGATTCGGCAATAAACTCGCCACCCCAATCTGGATTGAAGCGATACACTGCTAGACGATCGCATTCCAAATGCGATCGCAATTCTGGTAAGGCATTGCGGAAAATCGTATCTAGCTCTTGAACTTGGCGGATTTTTTCTGCCAGCCGTGTCAATGCTCGTTCCCCTTCTGCGGTTCGCGCTAATTCTGCATTCTTCTTCTTGAGCTGTTCGATATACTTAACCTGTTGCAACCCTATACCCATTTGCACAGCTATTTTTCTCAACAGTTGCACATCCTTGGATTTCCACTGCCGAGGGCCAGTATTTTGGTATGCTCCTATAAAGCCCCAGAGTTTGCTTCCAGTAAAGATCGGGGCGATCGCGTAAGCTTTGGCCTGGATTTTTTCTAATATCTCTACGTAGCACTGAACGTGACCGGCAGTGGAGATATCATTGACAACAAAGGTTTCATGATTGCGATAGCGTCCGCCCTGAGTTTCTTGTAAGTGATCGTCCATCCAAATCGTTTTGATGTCGGAATCAGCTAAAGACAACCATTTATCTTTTACGGATTCGGCAACAAACTCCACACTCCAGTCGGAATGAAAGCGAAATACTGCTATGCGATCGCACTGTAATTGTTTGCGTAAACTTGGCAGCACATTCAGGAAAATTGTCTCTGCCTCTTGAGCTTGGCGAATTTTTTCCACCATCCCTGTCAGCACTTGTTCCTCTTCTGCTGCCCGCGCCAACTCTGCATTCTTCGTTTTCAGTTCTCCGACGTACTCAACTTGCTGGACGCTTAACCCCAATTGAATGCCCAATTTGCTTAGTAATCGCACCTCCTCGGAATTCCACTGGCGCGGCCCGCTATTTTGGTAAGCTCCTAATAAACCCCAAAGTTTGTTTCCAGCAAAAATAGGGGCGATGGTGTAAGCTTTAACCTGGAACTGCTCCAACAGGTCGATGTGGCACTGGGCATGACCAACAGTATAGATATCATTAACGACAAAAGTTTCATTGTTGCGATAGCGCCCGCCTTGGGTTTGCTGTAGGTGTTCGTCTTCCCATACTGTTTTGATATCGGGGCCAACCAGAGGCACCCAGTCACTTCCTACAGATTCAGCCATAAATTCACCACTCCAGTCAGAGTTGAAGCGATATATTGCTAGGCGATCGCATTTGAACAACTGCCGCAGTTCTCCCAAGGTAGTACGGTAGATGGTTTCTAGCTGTTGGGACTGACGCATTCTATCCGCCATTCGCGCGATCGCGTTTTCTACTTCAGCTACTTGGGTCATTTCGATATTTTTTAACCGTAGCTGTTCGATATATTCAGCTTGCTGGAGGGCAATGCTCAACGGTTCGCCGATCTGCAATAAAGCACCGATTTCTTCTTCAGTCCATTTCCGCACATCAGAATTCTGATAGGCTGCTAACAAACCCCAAAGATTACCAGCGCGGAAGATGGGAACATTAATGTATGCTTTGGCTTGGAACTTCTCTAATGTTTCTAAATAACAAGGTGAAAAACCAGCAGCAGAAATATCGTTGACTTTACGAAAGCGCGTTCCTTTGGTGTACACTCCACCCTGCGTTTCCTTCAGATAGGTATCGGCATCAGGTTTAATAGGGGAAGCATAATCCTTAATATTGCAACGCTCTGAAGATATCAGACCTGTTTTTAAAATGCCGTCTTGTTCCTGCATCTCCAAAAGTGACGACCAACCAGCAGCCACAGATTCAGCGATAACTTCTCCACTCCAGTCTGGATAAATTTGATAAACAACTACGCGATCGCATTTTAAAAATCGCCGCAACTCTTGGGTGGTAGTGCGGAAAAGGGTGCGAAGATCCGTTGCTTGCCCAATCTTTTCAATGATGCCGAAAACTGTACGTTCTCGTTCAACAAGTTTGGCTGACTCTTCAGAGCGGTGATAAAGTTGTTGCTGATATTGCACCTGTTGAATCGCAATACTAGACAGAGTTGCAACCTGCACCATTAGGCGAACTTCACTATCTTTCCACTGACGAGGCTGAGAATTTTGATAGGCAGCTAGCAAGCCCCACAACTTTTCTCCCTGGAAGATGGCAACAATAATGTATCCTTTGGCTTGATAGGTTTCTAAAATTTTGATATAGCAGTCAGAAAAACCAGCACTGTAGATATCATTAGTGACTCGATAAATCTGTCCGCGATGGAAATTTTTGCCTTGGGTGTGCTGAATGTAGCTATCTGCATTGTGCGATCGCCCTGTTGTCCCAACCAATCCGCCTTCGTCTGCAAGGTTCCTCACACTGCAATAGTTAACGTTATTGACAATTGCTGGGTTGTTTCGCTGTTCTTCTAATAGAGAAACCCACTCAGATCCAACAGATTCAGCGACAAATTCCCCACTCCAATCTGGCTGGAAACGATAAATTGCGACGCGATCGCATTTTAGTGACTGTCTTACTTCTTGGGTGGTAACGCGAAAGATGGTATCCAAATCTTTGGACTGGAGAATTTTATTCGCTACACCCACCATGATTTGGTCTTTTTCCACTTCTTGTTGCAACGTAGCCTGAATCACGGCAACTTGCAGTTGCGCTTCTAATTCCTGCTCGATCAATTTTAATAACTTAATTTCAGCATTTTGCCACTGGCGAGTAGCAGTGCATTGCTGCACTACCAACAAACCCCAAACCTCATCTTTTATTAAGATTGGCAAACTCACACAAGCTCTTACCTGAAACCGCTCCATGAGTTGCTTTTGGTAAGGAGACAAGTTTGCAGTGTAGGTATCTGCGATCGCGACTAATTTTTCTTGTTGATAAACCTTGGCAGAACCCAACCCAAAAGTGACGGCGGGCAGTTTTTCCTTCAGCATTGGGGTAAAGCCATCCCTCATCGCCTCCGCAACAACTATCCCCTGCGTCGGATTCGTAAACTGATACAGCACGACGCGATCGGCTTGTAATGCGCTTTGTATCTCTATGACAGCAGTGGCGAGCAAAGTATCTAGATCGGAAAATTGGCGGATTTTGCTAGCGATCGCCTGTACTTGCTCTACCTCTAATCCATCTCCTCCGTCTTGATACGGCAACACACTTAGCAGTTCTTTTAACTTGCGGATTCTCTCTCGCAATGGCCCTGTTTCCACCCAATCAGCTTGATCCAGTTCAGTTCGCAATTCTTCTAGAGCGGAGGTGATTTGCTGTTTTGCTGGTACATCAACGGTATGCCCGTTATCAGTTTCCTTATAACCGTTGCTGGGATTTGACTGAGGTTGGCTAGGTCTAAGATTGTGTTGCGCTACCATGATCTTTCTTGCTATGAAGGTTGTCGGAGTTAAGAAGTAAACTTCTTGCAGAAGTCGGGAAAAGGGTAAAGGGATAAGAAATAGGGTTAAAGGTTAAAGGGGAAAGGGAAAAGGAATGAACAAGTCGCCCACGTTAGCGTAGAGGCCTGAAGTGCGGGGCGAGGTTTTTACCTTTCCCCCTTCCCCTTTCCCCCTTCCCCTTTCCCCTTTCCCCTTTCCCCCAAGAGTGCAAAACTATTTTTGCAAGAGGTCTAGTGTTAAAGAGGCTGAAGGGCTTGAATCACAATCTGGGTGTCAAGTAACATCAAAGGGCTACCTTGAGAATCCACAAAGTAACCCTGTAAGAACGAGCCTAGTCGGCCAGGTAACATTGATGTCGAAATCTCTAACCGCTCTTGAGGATCGTGAACTTCAATGGTATTGACTTGCTCCACCAACAGCCCGAAGGTTTGATTCTGGACTTGAACAAGCATCGCCATGCCAGAGTTACGCACACCTTCTCGCCGACACCAGTGTGTTGCTCCCAACAAAGCTGCTAAATCAAGAATCCAGATCGCTTCTCCCCGCCAATTCATTATGCCTAACAAGAATTCTGCTACCTGCGGTACTGGCAAAATCTCGGTCAGCGCAACTTGAATTACTCCCCGCAAATCAGCTAATGGAAGTAACCCATTTACCTTTCCATTCAACGGAAATCTTAAAAACCTCTGGTTGTTTCCTTGAGGAGAGTTTTCAAGTCGAAATTGGCTATTTATGGGTAACGAAGAAAAGCTATCATTGCCCTGTACCATTGCCCTAGTTTCCTTTAGCGAATAAATTTATTAACAGTCTGGAGCAAGGTATTTTCATCTACAGGTTTGACTAAATAGCCATCGGCACCACTCATATTGCCCCAAGTTCTATCAACATCTGTGTTTTTAGTTGAGCAAATCACTACCGGGATTCCTTTTGTTGTCGGATCGGCTTTCAACTTGCGGCAGAACTCAAATCCACTTTGTCCTGGCAAAATCAAATCTAGTAAGATCAAGTCAGGTTTTTGTTGTTTCAACCTGAGTTGAGCCTCTTCACCACTGCGAACTTCATAAACTGAATATCCTCCTTGCTCTAGGTAACGTGTCATCTTTTCGGATTCTGTGAGGCTATCTTCAACTAAAAGAACTTTTTTCATTTTTTCCTAACTATTTAATTTAGAATTTGACAAATTATTGCGACAAATGAATTAACACCAAGCCAGATATAGAAAGCAATTTACAATCCAAAATCTGTTTTGAAAATGGATGTAGGGGAGCTACTGGCATGACTGTCGCTTCAACCTAAACGCTTAAATACTTGTGAAGCACATTGAGTACTTTGTCTGCTTCTACAGGTTTACCCATAAAGTCAGTTGCCCCTACTAATTTTGCTCGCATCCGATCTACTATTCCATCTTTCCCCGTTAAGATGACAACCGGCACATTTTTGAGACTTGGAGTTTTACGGATTTGAGAACAAATTTCATAGCCATTCACTTTTGGCATCAAAAGATCCAAAAAAATGAAGTCTGGCTTGCTTTTAATTAGATTTAAAACTGCCGTCAAGGAATCTTGAATGCCAACAAAGCGATAACCTTGATGGGTGAGAATTTCCTCCAAACTGCGACAGATCATCGGACTATCATCCACACAGGCAACTAAAGGTCTTGAGACATCAATAATTGCTTTACTAGCTGCTGGGGGGGCAACTTGTAAAATAGTCTTTTCTTCGACTTTGATTGTGGGTTGATTTTTGTTTCCGGCTGCTGGGGGAGCAACTTGTATAACAGTGTTCTCTTCTTTCTTCAGTGAAGAATTGAAATTATTAACTGCACTGGATGGGCTGACAATTTCTTTACTAGTCGCTGGGGGAGCAACTTTGTTGAAATTGGGTGCAACTTGTAAAACAGTGTCCTCTTCTGCCTTTAGTGAAGAATTGGAATTGTTAACTGCACTGGAGGGGTTGCCAGTTTCTTTACTAATCCCAACCTGCCTGAGTTTTGGGGTGGGTGAAAAAGCGATCGCCCCTGTTTTTACCAATGTCATCAATAACCGAGTTAAAGCTAAGACATCCCGACCGCTTTTTTGCCCTAGACCTCGTAAAGTTTTTGTGCCATCAACTAGAGCAATAATCTGTTTAGAGGATGCTTGTCCTTGAAGTAGCTCAATTTTTTGAATGATCGGAAATAAATTGGGCGAGTAGGTTGCCAGTCCTGCATCTCGCCATTCTTGCCAGGCTTGTGTAGCCTTTTTCAAGACTTCCTCAGTTGGTATTACAGCTAAAAGAACCCCAGGAACTTCACCAACAACGGTAGTATGTGACAACTGCCCTGCTGGATTGTCGCCATTTCTTTTGGCTTCAATGTACTGCATTATATCAAACAGAACTTCAGCTATTGAGCTTGTAATCAGGCTAACGAGTTGTTGTTGTTCGATTAATTTTTGTTCTCGCAACTTAACAAGAATGGAATACTCGCGATAATTTTCCTGGGGAGAGACAAGCTGCTCCAACTGTGTCACATCCAGATTAGAACAGTACCGCAACAAGTGTCGTCGCCATCGCTCATCGGCATTAGAACCGCCAGCCTGCCAAATTAATCGTCCTAAACGAAAATATAGCGTCCAAGTCGGCCCATCTCTTGCTTCAAGATTCAGCCTACCTGTAAATAATTTAGTTTGAAGTTGGTTGATCAATTGATTCACAATGGATCGCACCTCCTTATATATCTTGAGTTTTGCATTTACATTAGAATTCCTCAAACAATCCAGCTTACTAACTTCATCGTGCAATTGCCAATAGCATAGTTTAAAACCTTGATTGAGCTACACAAACTTGTTATATCCCTTTTGAATCTGGATATTTTTAAAGTTAAAAGCCGGAAACTTGAACAAAGATTTAAGCTCTTTTTCTAATTATTAATAGGTTAACTTTTTGCCATATTACATCTACTGCTACTGAGCAAATTGTTTGTCAATACAGACCGGAAAAAGATGGAAATGTTGAATAGTACAAAGCATAGACCAGCTTTAATGCTTATCGGTTGTGTACTCTGCTGCTTAAGGCGAGAGAGACAAGCGATCGCTAGGTAGTCTGCAAATACAAAAAATCAGCTTGAATGTAAGTTTGTCAAGAAATTGCTTGTTGCCGAATAAAGTATTGGCGATCGCGTTGTTCTAGTACCCCTTGCTTAATCAAGGAGCGCAGGATATCTATCGTTTGCACCCGGCTTAAGCCTATCACTTCTTCAATTTCTATCAGAGTAGCTCCTTCAGCTTGCTGAATGTATTGCTGCACTTTAGATTTAACAGTATCCGCATTCAAGGCAGGCACTTTCTTAGTCATCGTATTGGCGGAAGGACGAAAACCAGCGCCTTTAATTGCAGAACGAGAAATTGACCATTTTGGAACTGTTGCAACTAATTTCTCTTCTTTAGCAGGAGTCGGGGAAACTGCTTGTTCTTGACTGCAATCGCCCCAAACACTGTTATGTAAGATTTCTCGGAAATTTCGCAAGTTTTGGAATAATGCCTGAGCCTTTGCTGCCCGCTGTTGGCGGTATTCTTGCTGGCGTTGCCAGACATCTGTTTTTATTTGCAATATTTCCAATTGCCGCTCGACTATCTCTTGCTGAAATTGCTGCTGTTGTAACTTTCTGTTGTTGTCAAGCGTGGTAACAAAACTGCTCAATTCTTGATGAAGCACATCTGCTTGCAGCTGAAATTCTTGTTGAGTTAGCTGTTTCCACTGCTTAACTTGTTGACGGCGTTCAGCAGTTATTTGCAATCGCTGCAATCGCTCTTGTTCCCATAAATTCTTGAGAGCCATCAGATGATATCTCCTATTTTGTTAACTAGAAATATAGCAATCCAATTTGATTTCTGAATCACTCGTAGAGGTAAAGGAATGGAGACTGGTAAAAAGGAATAAAGATGTACTAAGTTTTGTTCAAAAATCAAATATGATTCCTATATTCAATAAACTGTTACGCATTTAATTTGTACATTGACCTGATGACTAATGACTGTTAACCGAAAACCCGTCAACAGTCATCAGTCAACGACCATCAAGAGTGTTTATATACTTTAGACGCGCATCAGCTTAGAAGCCATAAAGACTAGCTTTTTCTAATGTGGTGTTAAGCAGCAGATGGAACAGCAGCCTGAGATGTTAAACCAACTGCCTCGGCATATCTTAAGTAAGTTTCAACTGAAGCAATCACAATCCGAGCTTCTATTGATAGCAGTTCAATACCAACTAAAGAAACACGTACCCAAGCATCAATTACAATTCCTTTGTCCAAAATGCGGTCAATAACTTCAGCCAAACTTGAAGATGAGTTAACTTTTTCAACAGCCATTTTCTTTTACTCTCACAACTCTAATTATTGATTTCATCCTGCTCTGATTGAGCAGTAGGTAAAACTTACACAATGTGTTTTATTCTTCCTGGGTTTAGTGTTCCCAAAAATATAAGATAAATATAAGAAAATAAAAAAAATAAAGAAAAAATTATCTCATCTTTATTTTTCTGGGAAAGTTTTAAATATTATTTTTTATGAATTTATGTGAGAGTATTTTCTAGAAAATGATAGGGTGGCAGAGGTTCGCTCAGTGCCAATTGCCAGTGTGAGCATTGTACCTGCCAGAGTGAAAACTGCTGCGTACTGAGCGTTGAATCGTTACGCTGTGCCAAAAAGTGGATTTGCCGCACATCTGACTGTCGAGTTTCACAGATAACATTTGTATATTTTTTGAGAATTAACTGGCTCAAGAGTTCCCACTGTTGGCATTGTTGTGTTTGAAATGCTTGCTGTGTTTGGTAGCGTTGTTTTTTAGCCAATAAATAGGCTTTTCCCTTAGCATCAATAGTTTCAGAATCGTCAACCAAATCACAGGGTGTCATTTTTAAAGTGTACTCAACTTTGTCTGCTAGCTGAGTTAGGGCTTCTAGATATTGCTCTTGGTGCTTTTCTAGATGATTCAGCAGTTTTTCTTGCGAGGTAAAACCCCTCCCAAAGCGTAGGGGAAGAAGGGGAGTTTGTTGAAAAAGTTCTCGAATTACGCGATCGTGGTTTAATACAGCTTGAAGTAAACGCTCATCCGTTGCCTGTATTGCCTCCAGTGAGATTTCCGACTCTACGATCGCACCTAAACCAGAAGAGTAAACTAGTTTAATATTCCTTTCCATCCCTAAAGGTAGAACAAGTGGTGATGCGGTGGGGACTAAAAGAGCATAGGCGTATATTGACATAAGTAAAACGGCGTAAATATTTGTAGTTGGGATGAGGCAGGAGGCAGGGGGCAGGGGGCAGGAGGCAGGAGGCAGGAAGAAGAGGTAAGAATTTTTATGCTTAATTGTGCCAAAACTAAGTATTAATATTTACTATAAAAAACGTAGAAGTTCAGAGCGGAAGCTACTTAAGTAGAACGATGCAAATAAACAGAACTATGTAACTAAAAGTAAATTTAACTAAAACCCTCTTCTCTTGTCCCTCCTGCCCTCTGCCTCCTGCCTCCTGCCTTCTATTGAGATTGATGCTGATTGGCAAGCATTTGATATGTAACTTGGAAATCATCATTTGTAATCTGAATCAAGCTGGAGTCACTCAATCCCTGGGCGCGGTATCGACGAATTGCGCTTAAAGCAGCTTGATTGCTCAATAAAGCCAAGTCTGCACCATTCCAACCCTCGGTAACTGTCGCCCAAGTTTCTAAATCGACATCAACCAAGGGACGATCTAGATTGTGAACTCCTAAAATCGCTAATCGGCTGGCTCGATCTGGTAGATCGATTTTGATTTGTAAGTCCAATCTTCCAGCTCTGAGCAAGGCAGGATCGAGCGCTTCTGGACGATTGGTTGCTCCTACTAACAGTACTTTCGGGCATTCATGCAACCCATCGAGTTCGGTGAGCAGTTGACCGACAACGCGATCGCTAACTCCAGAATCACCTGTGAATCGTCCCCGTGCTGGTGCTAGGGTATCAATTTCATCTATAAACACAACGCAAGGTGCTGCTTGCCGAGCTTTGCGAAAGAGTTCTCTGACTGCTTGTTCTGCGGCACCTACCCATCGGCTGAGTAATTCCGGGCCATTCACAGCAATAAAGTTGGCTCTAGCCTGGGAAGCGATCGCTTTTGCAAGTAATGTTTTTCCCGTTCCCGGCGGCCCCCACAACAGAATTCCACGAGGAGGCTTGGCTTTGGTTTGCTCGTATAGTTCAGGATAGAGGAGTGCGCCTTCAACAGATTCTTGAAGTTTTTGTTTAACATCATCCAAACCACCAATGTCATCCCAACTGACACTCGGTACTTCAATTGCTACATCCCTGAGAACTGAGGGTTTTATCTCCTTAATTGCTTCCAGAAAATCCTGCTGGATGATAGTCATGTTCTCAGGAACGGGACTGTTGAGTGAGGGGACTTGACGACGCAGGGCAATGTAGGCTGCTTTCTGACAAAGAGCTTTGATATCGGCACCGACAAAACCAACGGCTAAATCGGCGATCGCTCCTAAATCAACCGAAGTCTCCAAGGGCATGGCACTTGTTAAAATCGTGAGAATTTCCAATCGTCCATTGCGATCGGGAACTCGAAACTGAACTTCGCGATCGAAGCGTCCCGGACGACGAAGCGCCGGATCGATATAATCGGGACGATTTGTTGCCGCTAATACAATTACGCCCTCGGTTTTGGCAAACCCATCCATTAACCCAAGCAACTGCGCCACTAGTCTTTTTTCAACTTCACCTTCTACTTGGCTGCGATCTGGAGCAAGGCTGTCAATTTCGTCAATAAATATCAAGCAGGGAGCAGAACGAGTTGCTTTCTCAAAAATACTTCGCAAACGAGCTTCTGCTTCCCCGTAATACTTGCTCATCACCTCTGGGCCATTGATGGCAATGTAGTTTAACTCTAACTCTTCTGCCAAAACACGGGCTGTTAAAGTTTTTCCCGTACCAGGCGGGCCAACTAGCAAAACCCCACGCGGAGGCTCTAAACCTAATTTTGCCAATAAATCTGGACGTTTAAGGGGAATTTCGACTAATTCTCTGATTTCCTTGAGAACATCACCCAAGCCGCCGATACCTTGCCAAGAAGCTTTTGAGTTCTTGTTAGCTGATGGGGTGGTGACATCATCAACATCATCCATTGGTGTAGCTGCATCGGTGGAATTGGATCTGACTCGGCTGGAACTCCTTGTTCTCGGAATATTGCCTTGCCGAGGAATACTACTGAGATTATGAGACCGAATTTGAATAGAAGTTTTTAACTCCCCTTTCTCTACTTTTTCTTCTAACGCTTTGGCAATTTCTAATAGGTGTTCAAATCCTTTAAATATGTCGTCCATTGATTTTACTTAGAGGTTGTTTGAAAAGTGTTTCACTATGATTTTGGGCACTTTTAGATCCCCCTTTAATTACCCCCCTTAATCCCCCCGATGTATTGGGGGGAAACCGGAAAATTTAGTTCCCTCCCCTTTACAAGGGGAGGGTTAGGGTGGGGTAATTCAATGACTGGTAGTGATTCCATAACTTGTGCGTACACCGTAGCTTTACAAGGGGGATTTAGGGGGATCTATAACGTTTTGCTATCGACAAGAGGACTTTTGAAACATCCTCTTAAATAAAAGACAGAGAAAAATTAAAAGTTTCAATAATTTTTCATTCTCAATTTTTATTGCTATTCACAGCGAGAGGAATTAATCAGTTGGAAATGGTTAATCGAAGACGAGCAAAGTTATACGGGGCAGTGAAATTGTTGTAGCGAATTCGCAAACGGTTTTCAAATTGGCGATCGAGTGCTTCAACGTATTCGCTAAATTGTGATTCTGCTTCCCAAGGAATTAGGTAGGCTGAATTGTAGATCATTGTGTCCATTTGGGGAGTATTTTCTACCACTTCGATCGCAATAGAGTTGAGCGTGCTTTTAAATACATCGATTATGCCTTGCTTGCGATCGCTCATTCCCTGTTCGATGGTTTGCCCTATTTGGATTACCCGCTCCATACTCAGGGGTTGACCCACTAGCTTATCCCTTTCGGTTTTGAGATTTGGATGTTCTGCCAATAGTCCCTGAATTTCTGCCTCGATATCCCAAAAAACTTTGACACTAACTTCTCGGCAACCCGATAACTTTGCAAGCAATTGCGTCAATTCTTCTTGATGAGGATGAATTAATTGCTGTGAAACAGTTTCCCAACTGGAAACCAAAAGTCCAAATTGCACGGGTAGTAAATAGCGATCGCCTCCTTGCATGATCTCCTCAAGGACTTTCTCATGACTTAGCAGGTTACGACGGCTGGCCAAATAACGCTCTTGCTGTGCTTCCGAGTAGATTACTGCAAAATCATCCAAAATTTTAATTTGTACAGGTTGCCGATCTAAGCCCTCTAAATTTAAATTTTGTGGAGCAGGCAAGGTCAAAATTCCGTAAATGTAAAAGCCATAACTCATAAGAATGTCTTACCAAGAAGAATATAGATAAAAAAGTTACACCAAAATCGGATAGCAAGTATTGTTTGAAATTCTTATAACACCTTCCTAGTAAAGGCTTTTAATCCCTTCGGGTTCAGCAGTCGCTCATGGGGGAAACCCCCAAGACCGCGCTGCTTCACCAAAATCCAAAATCTAAAATCCAAAATTGGTATTACAAAGGTTTAGAAGTGAGTACTAATCTTAACTTGGCATGAACTAAGCTTAATTGAGCCAGTCCTAAGTCCAAGTCACCTTCAACCACAACACCCGTATTTAATAGGCGATCGAGAAGTTCTAAAATAGAAGGTTGACTAGAGGTTTCACCGGGGTAGTATCCTCCAGATTGGGGAAGTAAATTTCCCATTTCACCCAAGTTAATATTTAGATCGGCTGGATCAACATCAAATATCTCGCAAAGCTGAACAACCTGCTGTTCAAGCTTTTGTAGGCTTTCGGCAGCTCGATCTAGTTCAGAGTCGCTGAGGTTGCCAGCATCCATGCGCCGAATCACCTGAGCTTCCATGAGTTGGCGTATCAGTTCAACAACCGTCAGTAATAACGGCGCCAAACCTGAATCGGAACCTTTTGATTTGCTAATCGCCTGCATTCTGATGATTAATAGGATTGAGTGCTTTGAGCGATTGCAGTTCTGTTTCTAGACTGGCAAGACGCTCTTGAAGTTGTTGATTAGTTGCTAATAAGGTGCGAGTTTGACTATTAAGATAGGGGTCGCTCTCCCACCAGTTAATTCCAATCTCTTTGGCTTTATCAACAGAAGAAATCAACAAACGAATTCGGATGTTGAGCAGTTCTGTGGAGCCTACGGAAATAGAAATATCTCCTGCGATAACAATGCCTTTATCCAGAACCCGTTCGAGAATATCTGCCAAAGTAGAACCTTGAGTTGATGTAGTGATAGCTCCCCGATTAGTATTAGTACTCATTTGTTTATTAAATGGCCAGAATCAAAAGCAACTGTTTGTGAGATGTTCGGCGACTCGGCATTGCCCTGCATTTGTACTAATACTCCCTGTTCTCTGAGAGACTTGAGTGCAGCCACAATTTGACTGCGATCGATCCCTAGTTCTACTGCCAATTCAGAGAAACGCCTTCCTGGAGAATTACACAGGTAGTTGTAGACTTCATGCTCGTAAGGTACTCGTTGTTCCAATACAATCTGATTTTGGCTGTCTGGTATTATCTCTGACGACTGAGTTTGAGTATTTATACTATGATGCAATTCACTTAAAACCTCCTCCAGTAGCCGAGTTGCTTCTATGAGAGGTTGATTCGTGCGCGAAAGCAGGATGTCGGCACAAATATCTTGGAAGCTAGGATCTCCAGGGTTGAAGGAAATTTCGTGTTCGTGGCAGATTTTGGCAATCATCAGACAGGAACGCAATCCACCGCCCTGTCCAGAACCAGATCGACTCCAAAACGTCCGTACTAAGCGGACAATTACTTCTGCTTTCTCAGAATCTATACCTGTTTTATGAACTACAATTTCCTGCTGACTCAGTTCATCAGGTGTAGGCATATCGATGGTAATAACACGATCCATCAAAGCATCCTGAGTTGCATGAACTCCACAATACTCTTGAGGATTTGATGTTAAAATTGCCCGAAACTGAGGATGAACCCGGATATACTCCGCTCGCTGTTGATTTGTTGGCAATACCAACAACCTCTCCTCAAGTACGGAGAGTAAAACGTTATTTACCTCCGGGTGCGATCGATTGAATTCGTCGTAAACCAGCGTAAATCCTTCTTTACAAGCTAGGGTTAATCGCGCATCAACCCAATGTTGTCGGAGTTCATCCTCAACTTTGATAACGCTGTGGATGAAGTTATCAACAACCTTTTTGCGGGTATAACCTAATTGATTACCAATCAAGTCTGAGGTTTTAAACTCATCATCTCCAAATAAGAGGATGATCGGCTGGTTGAGCAAATCAGCTAGATGCATTGCCAGAGTAGTTTTTCCGACTCCAGCCGCACCACGTAAATGTACTGAAAAACCCGACTGTAGATAGCGCAAAGCACGTTGAGCGATGCGTTGAACAGCAGGGGTATTGACAAATCGTTGGGGAGATGCATTTAATACTGTTGTCAAGCTCTAAGTACCTCGTCAGTAATAATTTTATGTAAAAGTAATTTTTTGCACATCGGGAATATAAAATACAGATGTCAATAAACCTTAACTGAACTCAAATCCAACACATTTTGGCATCAACATAAGACTAAGTAATGTTTTATATAATGTCATCAGCAAGATTACGGTCTTGTGAGACAGCCTTAACAAATCTACACAAGTGTAAATTAATATGGTTCTACGCTTCTTACTATTACCGATTACTGGCCCATTAATGGGGGTAACGTGGCTTGGGGAAAAAATTTTAGAACAAGCCAATACTGAAATTGATGATAAAGAAAATCTCAGCAAGCAGCTTCTTACACTCCAACTTGCTTTTGATATGGGAGAACTTTCTGAAGAAGAGTTTGAAATTCAGGAAGAAGCTCTTTTATTAGCGATTCTGGAAGCAGAACAGGAGGAACGCGATCAAACACAAGAGTAATACCAATTCTCTAAAAGTCGGTTACAGATAGAGCCGCCAAAATATATTGCCTGCGAACAGCCTGGACAAGGTATACTCAATGCTGAAGACTACATCACATCACATCACGCGGTAGCCAGTGGACTAAGCAAGCATTTTATAAAAGGCTAGCAGCGTAAAATTAAATATAAATAAATTAAAAAGAGAGGCGATATCCTCTCTTTTTAATGGTTATTAAATTTTGTAAGTCACTTACACATGATCCATAAACACAACTTGATTTATTTTCTGCTATGACCTAAATTTGTTAGCGCAGAACTTTATCATCTCGAAACCTTGACTTAACCTTAGATTTTGGGCAAGGTTTCCGCTTTTGACCTAATGGTAGGACAAATAGAAAAGGAAGTGTAGAAACGTAGCGGCTGAATTTTAGAACAAGAACTGTTCTCTTAAGATAGTCATTTTGTGTAATGGTTGTATCCGTCCAGTTGTCTAGCCAGTCTCCATCTACATCTTTAACAAATTGGCGAATTCCATCCACGCCGTGGACTCTTCTAGATTGTCTCAAAGCCCTAGCTCGTTGAAGAGCATCTCTAGCTCTGTCAACCCTTTGTTTTTCAAGACCCTTTTGAGTAGACATTACACTTTACTTGTCTATATTAGTTATAAGATAGCAGTTTCCTTGAGTTCCATCGCTACGCTGAAATACAGATTGACCAATTTTTTGATTTACTTGATTTAATCTTGGATTAAAACTTACAAACATTGCTCTTCTAATACCCCAGTATTTTAAGGTTGATTGCCATTCTCGCTGCTTATTTCGAGAGTGAGTATCATTTACTGTAGTTATTTGCACACACAAAGGTAAATTTTTTGACCCTGAAGCTATAAAATCAGTTGCCATTGACAAATCAGCAATATAAGGGTTTAAAGTGTTTCCTCCTAAAAATTCTATTTCTTGGCAAATTTTATTGACAAAAGATTTATCATCCCCCTTAAATTCACCACCCATTAATTTTTTCTTCCAAATTGGCATCTTGAGGTCAGGCTCATTAATCCAACGCGTGAATAAAAATTCATACCAATATTGTTCTGTTGGTGTTAGCTGTGCAAACTCCGCTTTTCTATCATCTTCAGACATTAATTGGGTTTCAAACCAGAAAGTGGCATCACTCAGCAATTCTTCAAGGAACTGCAAAACATGAGGTTTTCTTTTTAGAAGTCCAGACTTTTTATTCGCTATCCAGCGTCTTACCTCATCCAACCTAGAAGCTAGTTTGGGGAAAATAGATCGACTTTCTTCAATTAGTTGATTTAAATCTGCCCTAATCTCGTCGGGGTCTCTTTGCACACTGAGTATACTTTTATATTTTTAAAACAACGAATAATCGTAACACGAGGGTGTGTTTCTATGATGGTCTTTTACTAAGTGCTTAACGTAGTTTTTAGTTCCTCAAGCATTCTGATTAATCAAGCCAAATCGTTGTAGACAATGAGTTTCAGGGTCTAAATCTAGAGTCTAGCAATGAAAACCAATCGGCATGGACGCGCTAAGGTTCTCACTCAACAACAGATTCTTCATCTTATTAAATCTTATTATCTCATCCGTAGCCTTATTTTAGAGAATTGGTATAACTAACGTGCGCCTCCGTTGGAAACTTACGTTAATTTTAAAAATATTGTTAGCTATTATACTTAAAAAAAATTATGCTTCTACTATACAAGTGTTAATTTAATGGAAGCTTTACCCGATAATTGGGCAGATATTCAACCTGATACTGTATATCTTTCAACCAGTGGTCTGCTAGTTTCATTTGGCAGCGAACAAATAAAGCTGGGATTAAAATACGATCAAAAGGGGAAACATTTAAAAGCCATTGAGAAAGGGCTTGTACCTCCTCGCGGTAATGTTGGGTTGGTGGCTTCCCAAGAATCTGGCTACGATTTGAAATCTAAAGTCTTAGGTAAAGGTGGCGACCGCCGATTTCATGCAAAATTCATTGATGGTATATTGCACTTCCCTGGTTTGGTAACAGAACATTAAACCCACATAACTATGACAAGGCTCGAATTAAAAAATCATCAAGTTTGGCAGGATTTAACTGAAATATTACAAAGTTTAGATGCCAACGTATTTGTTAAAGAGCATCTTGAACAATGTAATTATCAAGTATGTGGCTACTGGGATGACCAAGATGAATACTATGAAAAAATTACTTTACCTAGTAATTTAGAGGCTGAATTAGTCAGCAGTTCTATTGGTGTTAGTCAGAGAGAACGCTTTTTAAAATTAAAGTTTTTACTCATGGTTTCTGCTGGTGATACCACACAAGCACCAAATAATAACACTCAAAAAATTGGCGAATTAGTTCTTGTTTACGATGAAAATTTGGAGTTTGTTGATGAAAATTGGCTTTTAGATATCGATTCTAGAATGCTTGTTAAATGATTGCTCGTAATGGATGCGATCGCATTTCCTCACTCCAGAGTAATGTTACTTTTATTTAAGTAGATATTGTGTTGATAAACTTACTGTATTTTCAATATCATTTGTTGGGTTCTACTACCCTCTGGGTGTCTACGTTTTATGTAATCTATAGAAGATGGCGATCGCACTAAAAGAAAGCAAGGGTAAGAAACAACAAAATTTGTCCACTGTAAATGTACTAATGATAAAGGTAACAGACAGCTAATGCTGTGTATCTCTATTGCGAGGTCGGGGCTTTCAAGCACTACTCCCTTTCCAACTTTAATACGACGTTTTGATAATACCTAGCCGCCATTTCTTCTGCTTTTTCATAGACAACTAATGGGTCTTTTAGCATATCACCTGGTTCAAGCTCTAAATCGCTAGTTGAAAGTGAGACTCGCCCTTTTTCAACATCAATGCTGATAATGATTGCTCTAACCCACTCACCTACTTGAAAAACTTGCTCTGGATGGTCAACAGTTTGTTGAGAAATTGCAGTGATATGTATTAGCGCATAATATCCCCCAATATTAACGAAGACACCATGCGAGTTAATTTTATGGATAGTTCCATCTACAAGTTGACCAAGCTTTAGTGTTTTTAATCTTGCTTTTGCTGAAGCACTATGATTATAAGGTGTTCGTCTTTCTATGGAGTTTTCACGCAGTCCATATTTTTTGTTTAACTCAATTCTTCGCCTGGAATACCAACTTGCATCAAATTCACCTAAAGCAATATCAATTGGTAAATTTTTATATAAGCTGACAAGTGCGTAGGCTTCTGTGATTTGACTGTTAGCTGTTAAATCGGTAATCCATAACATTACATCATGTAGAATAACTGGCCATTGTTGTAAGGGCGTTAATTGGTTCCATACAGTTTCACGTCCGGTTTCACTAACCCTGCCACGTCCGCCCCAGTACATTGCTAAACGTGTTTGCCAATTTTGACCTTCTATATTAGATGGTTTGAGCAAAGCTCCCCAATTTATATTGCTCAAATCATCAATGTATGACCATTGTGATGGTTGATACTCATCTTGAAGAAATTTGATGACTCCATCATAAAATGCCTTAATCAATTTATCAGGCTCAATAGTAATTTTGAGGCGTGTTGTAGTGTCATGACTGCACATCCACGGGTCAATTTTCAATTCCACAACTGCATTACTCAAGGACTCAGCTATCAGCTCTACTCCATAACCTTCCTCATCGATGATCATTTTTGCGGGTAGTTGGCAGTCTCGAATTTGCCCCAGCCAGATGTACAGTTCTTGATAAGGATTAAATGTAGATGATGTCCAAATTTGGGTGCAAACATGAGCAGCTTCTATGCGGAGCAAAATCCATCCTCTGAGAATACGTTCGTTTGAGAATTGCGTAAGGGTCACTCTCATTTATTCAAAGCGATATACCGCGCTCGCTCACAAACAAAACCAATTTAGCATCACCGAAACCATACACAAGTTAGTCAGTATTATTTCCAACATTTGGTTTTCTGCTCCCCTAGCCATTACCGCGCAATCAAGGTGCGAAATATTGGCTACTAAAAACTTTGATAAATCGATTACGTCGTGAACTGCAAGAGGCAAACGAGGCATACGCGCGATCGCTTGAGCGTTAATCCGGGCTAAATGTTTTACACTAAAAGCTTTTACCCCAATGTCGGTTAACCTTTAAAACACAACATCCAATAACACGATCGCAATTTTCTCCCCCAACTACCCCAACCCCCCAGCCTGCTCTTGCTCGACCGCGCAAGGAAGTTGCGAAGAATAGGCAAGCTGAAATCTTAGTACTTAGTATTCCAATGTTAGGGTGTTGAATTTTGGTGTATTGTTTTCTAAGTCAGTATTTGCTTGCTGATGAGTCATGTCTCCTTCAGCAATTGTTTGACTATTTAAAATGGCAAGACGCTGCTGAATCTGATGTCGGCGTGCTTCGAGTTTCTCTAGTTCCTCCTCTAAACGCTCCTTCTCTAACATCATTTTGTAAGCATTTAAGTAAACTGTTGCTTGAGAACGTTGAGGAGGCATGGTGCTAAGTTTGGCTTGAATTTGTCTGCGGCTTGGAGTGCGATGCATAATAAATTTCTCTTTGGGTATGGAAGTATTTAGTCTAATTAGCCGTTAAAATAAACAGCCGGCTGCTGCTTGGATGCGTTCTAAAGGCTGAACTGAGCGAGGAAGCATTGGTAAGCGAACCATTGTCAAACCTGGAAAATCGCAATTAATGGTTGCTGTAGAATTAAAGCGGTTGAGAACAAGGTAATTCTGGCTCACACCTATTTTTTGCATAGATTTGAACAGGCGTTGTTGTTCAGCAAGTACGCTAGTCTGGTTAAGTGTAACCCCAATGAACTCTGTTTGTTGTGGGTCTTTTAGCACTTTTTGGGCTTTGACTACGCGCTGTCGCAAGGTTCGTAAACGCCCCATAAATTCTGTACGACCAAGAACATTCTGATACTTAATCCAGAGTTTGAAAATCCAGGCTAGCCAGTCTGCTAGTGCATTTGGCATTTCTAGAAAACGCAGAAGATGACCTGTAGGAGCAGTGTCTAAAATAATCAAGTCTTCTTCTTGTTGCTCTAGCAATTCCATTACTGTTAACAGGGAAAGCATTTCATCAATCCCTGGTAAAGCTTGACCGACAATTTTGCGCCAAGCAGCAGGAGCATAAGCCATTTCAATAGTTTCGCTTGTTTGGGTTTCGCCACTCATCATTTCGGCCAGTTCCCATAGGTAATCAGCTCTGAATTGATCGACAATGCGATCGCTATCCACTTCCTGACCTCGAAGATTGGCAGTTATTTGATATGGTTCGTGTCCAAAACTCAGACCAAAGGCATCACCCAAGGAGTGAGCAGGATCGATGGAAACCATGCGAATTTTGCGATCGGGATGTTGTTGAGCCATCGCCCAACCAATTGCAGCTGCTACTGTGGTCTTGCCTACTCCACCTTTACCGCCAATTAGTAACAGGCGACGACCTTGAGTCAGGAAATCTCCAAAGCTAGGAGGAATTGTTTCAGGCCATTGAACTGGGAGTAGATCGAAAAGAGATAGCGGTTCAAGCTGAGGAACATGGATTTGGTCGATCAGATGGCTGAGGGCTAGAATCCCTAAAGGCTCCTCATCTTGCTGTGGCACAATAAAAATCGGCTTTTCGTTAGCAAGATCCGTATACTGACTGATAAGCGGTTGTTGTTCTTGGTAACGATCGCGGTCAGTCGCACTGGCAAGGACTTGGTTAACAAACAACCCTCCGCAAGGAACCTGCATGGTTTGTAAGGCTTCTAGAAATCGTTTTGACTCCAACCAACTCATTGGTTCGGCGATCGCAACTAACAAACAAGCTGTATGCTTAGGATCTTGAAGGAGACGGCGACCTTGCGATAGTTCAGCTTTCAGGGTATGCAAAAAGTCGTCAGCGCGATCGGGTGTGTAACTCCCAGCAAAGGTCTTGCTAATATACCGATGCTTTTCTTGAAACAGTTCCAGAGAGTCGAGGAAAGTATCTAAAAAGTCCATCAATCCAAACAAGTTGAGAGTATGACCGCTAGGAGCCATATCTACTACTACTCGATCTACCCGCTGCTCGTTGAAAAGCCGTTGGATCTCTAACAAGCCCATCAACTCGTCCAGTCCAGGCCAATTTAAATCCCAAACTGGCAGCAAGTCTTCTCCTTCAACAAAACTTCCGCGCTCTACTAACAGTTCTAAAACCTGACCATAACGTTCTTTAAAGTCTTGTAGCAGAAGCTTTGCATCCAACGCCCTTACTCGTAGATTTGGTAGTTCCGCTATAGGACGAGGAATGTCATCAACGCTAACTTGTAAGACATCTCCAAGAGAGTGAGCCGGATCGGTTGAGATTAAAAGAATTTGCTCATTGGCAAATTTCTGCGCCCAACGACATGCAAAAGTGCAGGAGATTGTCGTTTTTCCGACTCCACCTTTGCCGCTAAACATAGCAAGGTGTAGGTTATCAAAAAGTTCCATCCCGTTTGTCATTTCCGGCGTTTTAGGATAAAGTTACTACATATTTTTGAAAGTTACTTAAGTAATTTTGCTGAATAAATCTATTTAAAACCTTAATCTTTCACGGATGGGATTTACAAAACTTCTGTCCTATAGGGCGGTGACAGGGAAAGCTTCACAAGAGAATGTGTAATTAATTTTGTTGAGTTACTTACAAAGATTAGCCGAGGAACTATAACTGAGGTAAAGATTTAGCCAGAGATGTCCAAAAGTAAGGAGATAAGATGGTTAACTGTTCTGAAGGCGATATAAATATTGGGTGTAATGTCCAAGGTATTTCTGAATACAACTTTTTTTCTGATAGTGAGTTTGAGGACATTCATTGTCGTCCACTTAAAACAGACTCTCCCTACTTAGGACTAAAAACTTTTGAAATTAAAGATAAAGACAAATTTTTTGGTCGGGAGAAGTGGATTGTTAATCTGGGCGATCGCTTAAAAAAAGATAATGTACTCTTGGTTTTAGGAGCATCAAACACTGGCAAATCATCATTGATTCGCGCAGGTTTAATTCCTTATTTGGGAAATAATAACAATTCATTAATTAATATAAGTTTTCACCCAGATAAAAATCCTTTTAAATCTCTTTATCAGTGTCTTGCTTCTAATTATGGAAAAAAATCACCAATAGCGGATATTGCTCGAAAAATAAGAGAAACTACCCTAATTAAAATTGTCACATACCTCAAACAAGACTATCAGTGCGTTCTGATTGTTATTGACCAATTTGAAGAACTGTTTACGAAAACTCAAAAGCCAGAACGCGATAAATTTGTTGCTAGTCTCTTTCAACTGTTTCAGCAGCAGGATAGCTCTGTCAAAATTGTTTTAACAATGCGGTCTAATTTTTTACATAATTTTAGTGAGTATCCCCAACTTGCAAAGATCCACGATCGCTATAGTCGTATACTCACTAGAATGAGCGACGGAGAATTAAAGTTAGCGATCGCTGAACCTGCTGCTAGACATGGTGTCACCTTTGAACAAGGTCTAGTTGAGCAAATTATTCATGATTTTCACCAACAAGATGATTCTTTACCACTTCTGGCATACACCCTGAATGTATTGTGGGAAAGAGAAGATATTGCAAACGGGGTTTTGAAGATAAAGACTTATCAAGAACTAAAAGAGCAAACGTTTAGTCATTTAAGAGAACAAGCTAATCAATTTATTAATCCTAGTCTTGGATGGCGCGATCGCCAACAACAAGAGATTCAAAAGTTAAACCTTGCACTGACTGAATTAAAACTGCGTGAACAATCCGCCAGGGTTTTGAATTTACTTCCTGTCCAACCGCTAGAGGGTTTGGTGCTGGCAATTCAAACAATGGGTGAGAATTTAGAGAAATACCCAAATCACCTTCTAGCTCCTGTTTTGGGAAGCTTAAAGGAAGCAATGAACACACCCACAGAGACGAATAGCTTGCGCGGACACGAGCAAGAGGTTAATTGTGTAGCCTTTAGTTCTGATGGCAAGTTTATTGCCAGTGGCAGTAGTGATTCTACAGTGTGCTTGTGGAATATCATTGGCAATCCTACTGCTCAATTTTTGTTGGGGCACGAGCAAGAGGTTAATTGTATAGCCTTTAGTCCTGATGGCAAGTTTCTTGTTAGCGGTAGTATTGACGGAATTTTGTGTTTATGGGATCTACAAGGTAATCTCATTACTCAACCGTGGCAGGGACATGAGGAAGGAGTTATTTCCGTCGCCTTTAGCTCAAATGGCGATTGCATTGTCAGTGTTGGTTTTGATGGAACAGTATGTTTGTGGGATTTACAAGGTAACGCCATTACTCAACCTTGGCGCGGACATAAGGAAGGAGTTATTTCTGTCACCTTTAGTCCAAATGGCGATTGCATTGTCAGTGTTGGTTTTGACGGAACGGTGTGTTTGTGGGATTTACAAGGTAACACCATTACTCAACCCTGGCACAAACATGAGGCAAAAATTATTTGCGTTGCCTTTAGCCCCGATCGCAAGTTTATTGTCAGTGGTAGTAGTGATTCGACAGTGCGGTTGTGGGACATCCAAGGTAATCCCATCGGTCAACCTTGGCACGGGCATGAAGGACATGTAAATTCTGTAGCTTTTAGCCCTGATGGCAAGTTTATTATTAGTGGTGGCTGCGATCGCACAATACGCTTATGGAATATCAATGGCAAACTGATCACTCAACCTTGGCGTGGACATGAAGGAGAGGTTAATTCCCTAGCCTTTAGCCCCGATGGCAAGTTGATTATCAGTGGTGGCGATCGCACTGTGCGTTTGTGGGAGCTACATCAAATATTACAAGATCGGGTCATCGGGCGATCGCAGCGCAAATATGAGAATTGGGTGAATTCTGTCACCTTTAGCCCCGATGGTCAGTGGATTGTCAGTGCCAGCAATGATTCGACAATATGCTTGTGGGATATTGAGGGCAACCCCATTGGTCAACCTTGGCACGGACATGAAAAAGAAGTCAATTTTGTCGCCTTTAGCTCTGATGGTCAGTGGATTATCAGTGCCAGCAATGATTCTACAATTCGCTTGTGGGATATTGAGGGCAACCCCATTGGTCAACCTTGGCACGGACATGAAAAAGAAGTCAATTTTGTCGCCTTTAGTCCAGATGGCAAGTTGCTTGTCAGTGCCAGCAATGATTCGACAATCCGCTTATGGGATATTCACGGCAATCCCATTGGTCAACCTTGGCACGGACATGAAAAAGAAGTCAATTCTGTCGCCTTTAGCCCTGATGGTCAGTGGATTATCAGTGCCAGCAATGATTCTACAATTCGCTTGTGGGATATTGAGGGCAACCCCATTGGTCAACCTTGGCACGGACATGAAAAAGAAGTTAATTCTGTCGCCTTTAGTCCAGATGGCAAGTTGATTGTCAGTGCCAGCAATGATTCGACAGTGCG
>NZ_JAWJTF010000074.1:0-11958 GCF_048836525.1 Nostoc sp. CALU 546 | reverse complement strand
TTTAGCCTTGATGGTCAGTGGATTGTCAGTGCCAGCAATGATTCGACAGTGCGCTTATGGGATATTCACGGCAACCCCATTGGTCAACCTTGGCGCGGACATGAGTATTGGGTAAATTCCGCAGCTTTTAGCCCTGATGGTAAACTGATTGCCAGTGGTGGTCTTGATGGAACAGTCCGCTTGTGGCAGTGTGGGTGGCAAGAATGGTTGCAAGTTTGCTGTAACAGGTTATATTATCATCCCGTCTTTCAAAATCTTGAAAATGGCAATGATGTAGAAATTGCCCACGAAACTTGTCAAAAATATGTATGGAATCCACAATGCCCTAAACAGTTGAATAACCAAGGTGCAGCAAAGCTAAAAGAGAAAACTTTTTCAGCAGCTTTGGAGGACTTTAAGCAAGTAGTTCAAGTTAATTTCACATCGCACTGGAAAGATCGCCTTGCTTGGCAATCAGTACCCACAGAGAACCATTAACAATTCAAAATTCAAAATTAAAGACAGTTGGAGTTAGGGATTTAAACCCCAACTCAACTGATTTTGGCTGGAAACTTGCTCTGGGTCTACTTGTGTGTACACCGTAGCCTAAAAGGAGAGAGGAATGGAAGTGAGGTCAAAATTGTACTTTATGCTTGTCGAGAACCGCTATAGCGATGAAGTGACACTTCCCCCAGTATTTCCAAAAGCGATCGCTCCATAACTTCACTGACAAATTTATTTCCTTGCAAGTTGAGGTGAATATGGTCGTGAAACAAACCTTGCGGGTCGGTGGTTGAATTGAAGCTCGGCAAAAAATCTATATAGTTAATTTGCTGCGCTTTGGTAAAATCGCTCAAGCGCTGACGTGCTTGAAGTTCGTAATCACGGGGGCCTGGTTCACCAATTTCTCGCAGTAAGGGAGTCATAACAAGCAGAAATTGGCTGTTGGTTTGACGAGTCAGGGCTTGAATTTTAGCGATCGCCTCCAGATTAATCCCCACGCGATCGCCTGGTTCATTTTGCACTGCTTGCAGTTCAGGAATTGGCTTTTGCTTAACGATATAACGCTGCCACACTTCCATTAATGCCAAAGGAGGTTTACGATCTGGATAATTGCGATCGCGTCCTACTGGTAAAGATGTGGGAGGAGTTGCAAACAAATCATCAGTATTAATTAATAACACCACTGCTTGCGCGTTAAAATTGCCAAACTTCTCCAAATAAGCTAATTCGTTCCTTGGCCCCCAAGAGTTAGCTGAAGCATTTAGCACTTCTACTCCCTGGTAATTACTATTAGTGGATGACGCTAGAGAACGCATCATCAAACTAGATATTGTATTAGTCTGATCTGTCCACCAGCCACCGTTAGCAATAGAATCACCCAGCAGTAAAACTCGCAGTTCAGAAGATGCAGGTATCTTTTTTATCGGACTACCCCGCATAGAATACTCATTAATTTCAATGCGATTACCAAAACGACGGGTACGTTGGTTAGGAGCTAATAAATAACCAATCTGTTCATCGCCAATATAAATCAGGGGATTACCAAAACCAAACAGCGATCGCAGTCCGATCTCCACTACTACAAACAATCCCACAACCACCGCCGCAATTACGATCAGTGCCACTTTCACTACCCACAACCTTTTATACACATTTGTCAATTGTCATTGGTCATTTGTCATTTGTCATTGAGTATTGGGCATTGGGCATTGGGCATTGGGCATAGGAAGTTAGAAATAGAAGGTTTAGGCTCAAAGTTGAGCTTCCAAAGATGAAAGTTACGCCATGTGCGACTTTATCTCAAACCTAACCCCCAACCCCTTCCCTACAAGGGAAGGGGAGCAAAAATCAAAGCCTCTCTCCTAAAAGGAGAGAGGAATGGAAGTGAGGTCAGAATATTTAAGTTGCACATCGCGTAAAGTTGAGTTTGTGAACTACCCGATGCCCAATGCCCAATGCCCCATTCCCCATTTCTCATTCCATTTTGTATAAATCATACTTATATCTCTAGAGAAGTAAGTAATTGTGGGGTTTTAAAAATTGTGAAGGTTAAACAAAATAGTATTAGGAATTTAACATTATCCGCAAATAGAAGGACTACAATCAAAACGGACAAATGTTTCATGCTCCAACAACAGAGGATTACAAAGCTATGTCCGACTTAAATCGAGGAATTATGAAATTTGAGGGTGCAGATTCCCCAAAAGTAGTCACCATCTCTACCGTGTTGCTTTTGGGATCGATCGCTGCTCTCATAATCTGGGCGCTGCAAGCTGCCTATGCGCTAAACTAAAACCATTAGTAGCCTAGAAGGACACTTGTCTTAAACGGTTTCCGTGGTAGCCAAGTGTCCTTAAAGAAGAATACAGAATCCAGAATTCAGAAGTAAAACAGGCTTGACGGCTAGTTTGAAAAGCTAGTTTGTGTAGTTGAGAAACTTAAAATATCCTGTCTGCATAAGGAGTCTAGTATGATTACTATATTCTATTTATCAAATATTCTCCTGAATTCTGACTCCTGAATTCTGACTCCTGAATTCTTTTCAATAAAAGCGCCCTAATCACCATCAAAAATTTCAGAAAAACTTTAGATTTGAGATTTGAGGTTTTAGATGGAAAATTTAAATCTAAAATCCAAAATCCAGAATGTTTGAACCTTGGGGTGTCTTAGTTATTTTAATTATCTGCCCCCTCTTGGGCGGATTACCCCTGATTGCATGGATTACTTACGCCCTGAAGCGTAAGCAATTATCACAACTGGGTACAAAAAATATTAGTGTATCGGCTGCCTTTTATCATGGCGGTAAATTTGTCGGAATTCTGGCAGTCTTGTCAGAGGCTTTGAAAGGAGTTGCGGCAGTCTTACTCAGCCGCGTTTTCTTCCCAGATGGCTCGTCTTGGGAATTAATTGCTCTAATCGCTCTGGTAATTGGTAGATACTGGATAGGCAGAGGGGCAGGTACGACAAATGTTGTCTGGGGATTTGTCGTACATGATCCACTGGTGGCAATATTTGTATCTTTCTTTGCAGGTATTAGTTTTACAATTCTGCAATCCAGAAAGGTAGTTAAATTTGGAGTTTTACTGCTCTTTCCTCTGTTTGTTACCCTGCTGCACCTGAACGATATCCCCAGAATGCTTGCTGCTGTCGCTTTAGCTGCTTTAATGGCCTGGATTTATACCAGAATTCCTGATGATATGAATCTGCCAGCCCAAGAGGCACAAACAGAATCGCAAGCGATGTTGGAATTTTTACGCGGCGATCGCACAATGGTTTCTTTAGATGAAGAGTTGAATGCTGCCATCGTCGGAGAAAAGGCAGCTACGTTATCTCAAATTAAGCGCTGGGGCTATTCAGTTCCGAAGGGGTGGGTACTCGCCCCAATTGACGATCCCCAAGGGTTGACAGAATTTCTCCAGCCATCAGAATTATCCCCCTTGGTGGTGCGTTCCTCGGCTATAGGAGAAGACTCAGAAAACGCTTCCGCCGCTGGACAGTATGAAACAGTTCTAAATGTTACCAGCCCAGAGGCATTACAAGCAGCGATCGCTCAAGTTAAAACTTCTTATAATCATCCATCTGCTGTTCAATATCGGCGCGATCGCGGCTTAAATGATACAGCAATGGCTGTGTTGATTCAACAACAAGTTCAGAGTGTATATTCTGGTGTCGCTTTCAGCCGCGATCCCATTACCCAGCAAGGTGATGCGATCATCATCGAAGCCCTTCCAGGCAGCCCGACGCAAGTCGTTTCGGGAAAAGTCACACCAGAACAATATCGAGCTTTTGTGGTTGAAACAGGAAATTCTTACTCTATACAATTAGAGGGTGAAGGACGAGTCCCACAAGGATTGATCAAGCAAGTTGCATACTTAGCCTACCGACTCGAAAAACGTTATCATGGCACTCCTCAAGATATTGAGTGGAGTTATGACGGTCAAACACTCTGGGTGTTGCAATCTCGACCGATCACCACTCTATTGCCCATGTGGACACGCAAAATCGCCGCTGAAGTGATTCCCGGAGTAATTCACCCCTTAACATGGTCAATTAATCGTCCCTTAACTTGTGGAGTTTGGGGAGAACTGTTTACTTTAGTTTTAGGCGATCGCGCCTTGGGGTTAGATTTTGCCGAGACAGCAACTCTGCACTACTCTAGAGCCTACTTTAATGCATCCCTCTTAGGAGATATTTTTCTCCGAATGGGACTGCCGCCGGAAAGTCTGGAATTTTTAACCAGAGGAGCTAAATTAAGTAAACCGTCCTTGCAATCAACCTGGGAAAATTTGCCAGGACTAGGGAAGTTGCTGAAGCGGGAATTAAGTTTAGAAAAGGATTTCAAGCAGGATTATCACAAACGCTTCATTCCTGGTTTGTCACAGTTGGCACAGGAAGATATAGATAACTTGGAACCAGCCAAGCTGTTGGCAAGAATTGATTTTATTCTGGAGTTGCTACGTCATGGTACCTATTACAGCATTTTAGCTCCCTTAAGTGCAGCCCTGAGACAGGCGATTTTTCGGGTAAAGGATAGCCAGATTGATAACAGTGTTACCCCAGAAGTAGCGGCATTGCGATCGCTCAGTGCAATCGCTACAGATGCCAAGCAGGTATTGCAGGAATTTGAGCCACAGCAGGTATTTGAGCAATTAAAGCAAACCCCAGAAGGAGAAAAGATCCTAGAAGAATTTAACGAATTGCTTCAGGATTACGGCTATTTAAGTGAAGTGGGAACTGATATCTCCGTTCCCACTTGGCGGGAAAATCCCCAGATGATCAAGCAGATGTTTGTGCAGTTAATGCAGGGGAACGAACCACAAGCAGGGGCAAAAGATGCGATTAATAGTATCTTTGCTGTTAAGCGCAAACGTTCTTTTGTGCAACGCCGTGTAGATATCAAAGGGCGAGTTACCGAAGTTTATTCACGGCTTTTAGCTGAATTGCGTTGGAGTTTTGTCGCTTTAGAAAAGGTTTGGTTAAAGTCCGGCTTACTCAGAAAAACAGGCGATATCTTTTTTCTCAACTTTGATGAAGTGCGGCGTCTAGTTGTGGATGAAGATGCCAGCTTAATTGAGCAGTTAGATGAGTTAGTGGAATTTAGGCGATCGCAATTTGTGCAAGATAGCGAGATTATTCAAATACCCTTTTTAGTCTACGGCAATACACCTCCTCATCCCTTAACTCCCTCTCCACTGTACTCTGACCAAATTTTACAAGGCATTGGAGCCAGTCACGGGCAAGCCGAAGGGAGAGTAAAGGTGTTGCGAAACTTACAAGACATTCCAGAGATTGACCGAGATACGATTCTGGTAGTGCCTTACACAGATTCCGGCTGGGCGCCATTGTTATTAAGGGCTGGAGGATTAATTGCCGAAGCTGGTGGCAGACTTTCTCACGGTGCGATCGTTGCTCGTGAGTATGGAATTCCCGCTGTCATGGATGTTCGAGGTGCTACATGGATTTTGCAAGATGGTCAGCGGGTACGGATTGATGGGTCTAGAGGTATTGTGGAATTATCTAACGATTTAAGACCCGAATGATTACCACTTCTCTGAAAAACTTGCCTGAAGAGTCGGTTTCTCACAATCCTGAAATCAAAAAAAAGGTAATGCTACGCTTCGGCGATTTACCTCACCTGACTAACTTTTCTCAAGCACGTTTTGCTCCCGGACAAACCGCACCAGCACACGCGCATCAGGATATGTGTGAAGTATTCTTTGTGGAAGCTGGTTCAGGAGTAATTCACATTGATGGTAAAGAATACCCCCTACTACCGGGAAACTGCGTAGCCATAGAACCAGGAGAAGTACATGAAGTTGTCAATAGTGGCTCAACTGAGCTTGTTTTGACATACTTTGGTTTACGAGTGGAAATATCAGCTTAAAACGCTACATCACACCAATCTGAAAAATCTGGTTTGGGGTGAGATTCAATTCGGAAAAAGTTTGAGAAATAATGCGATCGCTATCTCGAAACTTACTTATCTGATATTCTCCATCAATTAAGTTACAGACAGAAATTGTCGGTTGTTTAGGATTGCCAATAAAATTACGTCCACCCAAGCCAGCATAATCGACAATCCAGTATTCCGAGATACCCATCTCTTCATAGTCAGCGTATTTTAAATAGTAATCGTCCCGCCAGTTGGTTGATACAACCTCAATTGCCAAAGGTATCGATGCACCCAAACTCACGGTAGATTGTTTTTTCCATAATGGTTCGTTTGGCAGGTTTGCACGATTTAGCACCAACACATCTGGGAAGTAACCAGAATCTTTTTCAGGAGGTCTAACTATAGCTTGGTTAGGCATGAAGTAGGGTAATCCTAAACGTTTGATTTCAACAGGAATTTCGATACCTAGAAATCCTTTTACTTCTTCGTGTTCCCCTACTGGTTGCGCCATCTCAACAATGTCTCCGTTATGTAGTTCGTAGCGTACCGCTGAATTTTCGGGTAGCCAATCGACGAATTCCTCAAAGGTTACTAGCTTGGGTATAGCTTGAGTCATGGCTTTTGAGAGTTTTTGCTTTGGAAATATTATCTCTAATCTAGGGGACTGCGGATAGATTTTCCAGATGGAAGTTGAACGCATTTTCATCCCAACTCGCTACACCGTAGCGGTCAATATCATGTAACCTTGTATCTAAATGGTGAAGCTGTCAAGCTTCAAAAATACAATATTTTGCGATCGCCCAAAGGGCACTGCACTCCGCGCAATTGCACCGCAGAGCTAAAACTAGTACCGCACGGCGTAAATAAGCCACCCATCTTAAACGTCTGAAACCCTTGCAAACAATTAATTACGAATTACGAATTACGAATTACGAATTCCGCCTTCCGCCTTGCGGTACTAGGGGCAAATAACTTTTAAACTAACTTGGAATTTTATGAAAGCAGTTGGTATTGACTTAGGTACAACTAATTCCGAAGTGGCGATCGTCGAAAACGGACAGGTGCGAGTATTGCCAGGTGAAGATGGCGACTTGATTTTACCTTCCTGTGTGGGATTTAGCGATACAGGGAAACTACTGGTGGGACGCGAAGCCCTCCGTCAGTATGCAGCGGCTCCTGAACGCACTGTCAAGTCAATTAAGCGCTGGATGGGAACTGACCATAAAACCACTTTTGGAGATAAAGAATACTTACCTCATGAAGTTTCCGCTATTATTCTCCGCGCCCTGAAACAACGGGCTGAGAATGTTTTAGGCGAAACAATTACCCAAGCTGTGATTACGGTTCCAGCTTATTTTACAGATGCTCAACGACAAGCAACTAAAACTGCTGGTGAGATCGCTGGTTTGGAAGTACTGCAAATTATCAATGAACCCACGGCGGCGGCTTTAGCTTATGATTTGCGCTCCGAAGAGACAGAACGAATTGTAGTTTATGACTTGGGAGGTGGTACTTTTGACGTGTCGGTAGTTGAAATTACGGGCGAAGTCACCGAAGTATTAGCTAGTCATGGTAATAATCGCTTGGGTGGAGACGATTTCGACAGGCTTTTGCAACTCCATTTGGCGGAGCTATTCCGCAAACAGCATGGGGTAGATGTGCCTGATGATGCCGCAACCCAAGCGCGTCTCCTGAGAGCCGCAGAGCAGTTAAAAATTGACCTGAGTTCCCATGCCTTTGCTACAGTCCGGGAAGCATTTTTAGGTAGTAAAGGTAAAACTGCACTACATCTAGAGACAGAAGTAGCGCGAGCAGATTTTGAAAAGTCGATTCGCCCACTATTAGAAGAAACCCTAGAGGCAATTGACCGCGCCCTCACAGACGCTAACCTGGAAGCCGATGAGATTGATCGGATTATTTTAGTTGGTGGTTCTACACGCATTCCTTTAGTGCAAGAAATGATCGCCGAGCATCTGGGACAAACTCCCACTGATGGCATTCAACCAGACCTTTGTGTAGCTTTAGGAGCAGCTTTGCAAGCGGGGGTGCTAGTAGGTGAATCTGTGGACGCCATTCTTGTAGATGTAATTCCCCATTCCCTCGGCATTGCTGCGGCTGTGCCTACACCAATGGGTATTATGCCAGGTTACTTTAGTGTGATTATTCCCCGCAATAGCGTTGTTCCCGTTTCCCGCTCTCATGTTTATTCCACCTTGTTTGATGAGCAAGACGCGGTAGAAATCGAAGTTTTCCAAGGTGAAAATGCGATCGCCGAAGAAAATGTTCCTCTGGGTTCCTTTAGAGTGGAAAACTTACCACTCAAACCAGCAGGAGGGATTCAAGTTGAAGTTCACTTTGACTTTGACCTGAATGGTATTCTTACCGTCACCACCACCGAGAAAGGCAAAGGACAACAAGGGACGCTAGTAGTAAATAATGCAGGAATACAGAAACTTTCCAGCCATGAATTGAAGCAAGCAAGGGCAGATTTAGAAGCATTATTTGAAAGTGATGAAACAATTGAAATCTCCGCAGAAGATTCAATCGAGTCTGTAGAAATCACTCCAGAATTGGCAGCACTTTTAGATGGCGCAAGGCAAGCACTTCTTACTGTAGACGAAGAACAAGCTCTTGAATTACAAGACTTATTAGACCAGATTGAAAATGCGATCGCTGACAATAGCGCAGAATTAACTCAGTTACAAACAGAACTGGAAGATTTTCTTTACTATATCAGCACTAATGAATAGGGAATAGGGAATAGGGAATAGGGAATAGGGCATGGGGCATGGGGCATGGGGCATGGCAATTATTGAACATCTATATGAAGCAACTATGAAATGTCCTGTCTGTGGAGCAATTTATCGTCCAACAAAAGGTAGTAGGGAAACAGGGAAAAATGAGGGAGACAAGGAGACAAGAGAGATAACCAATGCCCAATGCCCAATGCCCAATGCCCCATCCATAACTTGCAAACGCTGCAAGGTAGACTTATCTGATTTATTCTCTCTGCACGACCAAGCTATTTGGGATCACAGAGAAGCGCTGTATTTATTATCACAAGGACGTTATTCTGAAGCAGCAATGCACAATAATCAAGCTATTGCTTTGTATTCCAGCAATGCAGACTTCCATGCCTTAGCGGGAAAACTATGGGCATTACAAGGAGAGTTTCGAGAAGCGATCGCATCTTGGCAACAAGCACTCAAATTTGATCCAGAAAATGCGATCGCTTGTGATTGTCTGCAAATGATCCAGTTAATGGCAAAAAATAATCAGACTTAAGGGACTACCAAAGAATAAAACAGGAGTCAGAATTCAGAATTCAGAATACTCTACCCATAAAAGGATAGAGTTTTAAGGCGAGAATATTTTAATGCCCAAAACAGTAGTCATGTGAGAAGAGAATAGATCCCCAGTTGGCGCTTGAGGGTGAGCGATCGCACTCCAAGCAAGTACGATTGCGATCGTCATCATACTGACTAGCACAAACTGAATTATCGAATGGAGGAAGCGATTAAATAGGAACCAATACTTGTCGGGTTTTGGGGAAAAGGGTAAGGGGTAAGGGGAAAGAAAAAACCTTTAACCTTTTCCCAAAACCCAATTCCGAGTTCAAAATGCTTATCCGAGAAGTATTGAAACAGGAACATATTCCAACCACAGCAAAACCTCGCACAAAGAATGATAATTGATAGCAAAAAATACTGTTATCATTCTTTCAGCGAGTAAATGCCAAAAGCCTTGTTATGTAAGCTTTTAAGGCTAAAGCCTCTGCTGTTAACTACTTCTCAAGAAACATCTTTTCTTCCGTGATTGCCTCTACCGTACCAGCGCAATAACACTTGTGCTAGTTTCTGGGGATTGTGACGTACAAAACCCGTTTCATCTTCATACAAAACATTAGCTGGAACAATTCTTCGCCCTAGCTGAATTACGGCTTCTCTATCGAGGAAAACAGGATGGGAGTTTTGTTGAGCGTAGCGGATGAGTGATTGCTCTGATGGCGATTTTTTATGTATTAATACAGCATCGAATAGCCGCCTTTCTCCACAAGCAGCATCAATTGCTCTGATGTGATCGGCAACAGTGTAGCCTTCAGTTTCACCTGGTTGAGTCATTATATTGCAGATATAAATACGGGGGGCATCTGTTTGAGCGATCGCATCGGCAATTTCTGGTACTAGTAAATTAGGAATCAGGCTTGTATAAAGGCTACCTGGCCCAATAATAATGTAATCAGCTTCTTTAAGTGCCTTAATAGCTGCTGGTACCGCCGGAGGATTAGCTGGAATGCAGCCAATTTTGACAATTTTACCGCCAGCTTTGGGAATGCTAGACTCCCCGTCAATACGACGACCATCGGCTAATTCTGCCCAGAGGTGAACATCACTGAGAGTAGCTGGTAGTACTTGTCCCCGCACTGCTAGCACTTTAGAACTGGCTGCAACTGCTTGTTCTAAATCTCCAGTAATATCACTCATTGCCGTTAAAAACAAATTGCCAAAACTGTGACCCGTTAATCCATCTCCAGCCCGAAAACGGTATTGAAACAATTCTGTTAATAACTTTTCTTCATCTGCTAGTGCAGCCAAACAATTGCGAATATCCCCTGGTGGTAAGACTCCAAATTCTTGGCGCAATCGTCCAGAAGATCCACCATCATCGGCTACAGTTACAATCGCAGTAATATTAGCGCTGTAGGTTTTCAATCCCCTCAACAACGTAGAAAGTCCTGTACCACCACCAATTACTACTATTTTCGGGCCTCGGTACAATCGACGATGAGCCATCAAGACATCAATGAGTTCCTCGCCACCTTCTGCTCTCAGTACCTTAGTAATTGAGCCTACGGTGCGAGTTTGCCCCCAAAGCACCAACAGCAAACCACCAAGCAGCACCAAAGGGCCACTGATATAGTTGGGTAGGATGTTGGTGATTACTCCTAGGAAACCCCTAACCAACTCGATCATCCAAAAAATTGGGGTCAGCTTAATCCAAATCGCTAACCCCAAACTCGCCAGCAGTACACCCCCAACACTGATCAACAACCAACGTTTTACCGATAGTCCAGGGGATAACCATTTGAACCACTGGTTAACCCGATAGGAAGTACGAGAACGCGACTGCTTTTGCAGGGCTTTGAGGGCTTGTCTAAGAAAACCAATTGACATACCTGATTCGGAGCAGTGCTACAAACAATAATTAACAGAAAATGTACACCACTTGGTTTAAAACCCTAGGCGTGAAACTATTATATTTGTCAATCCCATTAGACTTAAGAGCAAGTGGTCAAGATTGCCAGTATTCCTAGTTAAACAATACCCTGGTTTGGTAAAAGTGAATTTGATGGAAAAACGAATTTTAGGGTTAGATCCAGGACTAGCAATTTTAGGATTTGGGGCAATTAGCTGCATACAAAATCCCAAAAAGGTGCAAGAGACTACAGTAAATATGCTGGATTTTGGAGTAATTAAAACATCGGCAGATGTAGAAATGGGACAGCGCCTATGTACCTTATTCGATGATTTACACACCGTGATGGAGGAATTTAAACCGGATTTGGTTGCGATCGAGAAACTATTCTTCTATCGTATGTCAAGTACAATCCTGGTTGCACAAGCGCGGGGTATAGTCATTTTGGTATTGGGTCAGCGTCGTCTTCCCTATGTAGAATTTACTCCTGCTCAAATTAAACAAGCTTTAACAGGATATGGCAATGCCGATAAGTCGGAAGTGCAAGAAGCGGTGGCGCGGGAGTTGGATTTAGATGAGATTCCTAAGCCTGATGATGCTGCGGATGCTTTAGCAGTGGCTTTGACGGCTTCTTATCAGTTGTAGGTGTTTTTCAGGAGGTCGAACGCAAGAGCGTGTCGTAAACAAGGCAGGAGGAACCCACCCTTACTCATAGTGGGAGTGAATATAGGACTCATATTTGATTTGGTGAAAAAACTCAGTACAACTAAGAAGCCTTCTTGACTGTTGCCTATTCCCTATTGCCTGCCTACGCAAATTAGTTCAGAAATCAAAGCGGATTCTTATATATAGCTAAGTACTGAGTAAAAATCCAGTTGTTTCAGGAC
>NZ_JAWJTF010000178.1:0-7823 GCF_048836525.1 Nostoc sp. CALU 546 | reverse complement strand
CCAGGGATTGTAAATCCCTGTCTCATAGCTAAAGTCATCTGAAGATGACTAGATATCCCCAAAAATATTCAGTCTACTTCAGTAGACTTTAGCTATTGGCCAGAGAATTCATTCTCTGGCGGGTTATGAAGCCCGCAGCGAAGCTATTTCTAGCTTAAGTTGACACCAATGCATTCCCCCTTACCCCTTACCCTTTTCCCCAAAACCCGACAAGTATTGGGACGTATTCATCCCGTTTCCACAGGCGTTGAACCCTCTTAAATTGGCTAAGGTATTGAAGGTAAAAGCGGGTTTATTCAGCGATTAAGTTGGCGATCGCATCTACTAACTCGGCTGGTTCTACTGGTTTGGCAAGATGCTTGTCAAATCCGGCTGCAAGTACTTGCTGGGCGTTAATTTCTCCAGCGTATGCTGTAAGTGCGATCGCTCGAATTTGCCCTCCCTGCTTTGCCGGCAGTGTTCTCAACTGTCGCATGAACATACATCCATCCACTTCTGGCATTCCAATATCGCTTAAAAGTATATCTGGCAGGGATTGCGCTAAGGCGGCTAGGGCTTCATCTGCTGATGTGACTGCTGTCACATTTGCCCCATATTGCTTTAGTAAGAAAGCAATAAATTCTCGCGTATCTGTATCATCATCCACTACTAAAATCTTGACACCATTCAAATTTGAGGATGGCTCAGAGTTACTGCTGTCCTGTCTAATCTCTAATTGATTTTGGATCAGTGGGAGTCTGACTGTAAAAGTTGCTCCCTGATCTTCGCCCCCACTTTCTACCTGGACTGTGCCGCCATGCAGTTCGACTAAGTGACGAACGATCGCTAATCCTAACCCCAATCCACCAAATTTTCTGGTGGTGCTGCTGTTCTCTTGGCGAAAATATTCAAACACGTAAGGCAGAAAATTGGGGTCGATGCCTTTCCCTGTGTCGCTGACTTGAATCAGTGCTGAGTTGGAATTAGAACATAATGATAGTCGAATATCAACCCGTCCCCCCATAGGTGTAAACTTAACCGCATTTGAGAGCAGGTTCCACACGATTTGCTGCAATCGGCTGGAGTCACCCAAAACTTGCCCCAAATTTGGTTCTAAGTTGATGTGCATCTCAATTGACTTCGCTTCTGCCGATAGCCGCACTGTCTCCATTGCTGCTGAAATCACAGATGTCAGATCAACTGGGTAGATATTCAAACTGATTTTACCTTGTA
Organism: Nostoc sp. CALU 546; assembly: GCF_048836525.1. Taxonomy (NCBI): domain Bacteria; kingdom Bacillati; phylum Cyanobacteriota; class Cyanophyceae; order Nostocales; family Nostocaceae; genus Nostoc; species Nostoc sp. CALU 546. The sequence goes on along the minus strand of NZ_JAWJTF010000178.1, from coordinate 6,611 downwards.
AAATCCGGGAGATATCTAGTAAATCTTCAATCAGTTGAGCCTGTAACTTAGCATTTCGCTCAATAGTCTTTAGTGCTTGAGGGATGGCCTTTTCATCAAGTTTGTTGGTTTGGAGTAGCTTTGACCAACCTAAAATTGGGTTGAGTGGCGATCGCAATTCATGAGAAAGTACTGCTAGAAACTCGTCTTTTATCCGGTTGGCATTTTCAGCCGCCTGTTGAGATTGCTGTGTTTCTGTGTAGAGTCGGGCATTATCAACGGCGATCGCGGCCCGGCCAGCTAACTCTTCAGCTAACATTAGGCTTTTGGTATTGTAACGACGACCTGAAGAAGATACCAAAGTCATCGCTCCCAACACCCGTCCCTGAACTATTAGCGGTACACTCATACCAGATGTCGGATTTAATTCTTGCAAGATTTTTAGGTGACTGACATTGTGACTTAACCCTTGTATCTGTTCATCAGAAATCAAATGAATAATTTGTGATTTACCCGTTCGTATTACTTCAGCAACACCTGTTGTTTCTGCCAAATCAGGCGGATAGTTTTGTAACTGTTCTACCAATTCTTGCTTCTCTGGATTGGCATGGGCTGCTGCAACTCGACGGACTAATTGATTGTCACAAATAATATCAACTAAGCACCAATCAGCTATTTCCGGCACTGCCAAACGTACCAAACCGGCTAAGGTTGTCTCGTAGTCTAATGATGTAGCCAAAATCCCACTAGCTTCAGCCAGAAAACGCTGTTCCTCCTCCACCTGCTTACGCTTACTAATATCTCGCGAAGACGCTTGCATCTCTAAAATTTCTTGAGTTTGGCGATCGCGAATAGCTCGAATAGTTGCTTCCAACCAGATATAATGTCCATCTTGGTGACGGGCACGGTGAGTAATGGTATAAATATCTGGTAAATCGGCATTGACTGGGTAATTTATCGCAATCTCTGCCAAATCGTCAGGGTGAACTAATTTATTACTGGGATGGCCGACTAGTTCCTCTGGTTGATATCCCAGTATTGTGTAGCAAGCTGGTGAAACGTACAGAAGAATTCCATCTACCGTATGGCGTGAAATAATATCAGTTGAATTCTCCGCCAGCAGCCGAAAACGCGCCTCACTCTCGCGCAGTTTTTCCTCAGCCTGCTTGCGTTCGGTAATATCAACGCACATTCCCACCCATTCGCGGATTTCGCCTATTTCATCGAGTATGGGCACACCACGTATATTCATGTAACGGTATTCGCCGTCATGTCGCAGAACACGATACTCGGCAACTGCGATGCTGCGTGTCGGAAATGCCTGTTGCCAAATTTCCACCATCGAGGAACGATCTTCTGGGTGCAGTGCCTCAACCCAACCCCATCCTTTGTATTGTTCAGGACTTTGCCCTGTGAAAGCTTGCCAGGTGGGAATATCATCAACAACGTTGCCCCAAGGTGCCGCCCTCCAGACGATAGATGCGCTTGCCTCTGCTAGTGAACGGTAGCGTGCTTCACTATCGCGCAACGCAATTTGCTGTTCGCTCAAATCTTCCCGCAAATCTATAACCTCTTGAGCTTTCAGGTGATCAATGAAATAGGTATTGTTAAAAGTATTTGGCTAAAAGCGCCTCACCAGGTTCTCCCATTTGGTGTAATAGCTCTTTAATTTGTTTAATAGCCAGTGGCGAAGGTTGTGTGCGTCCGTTTTCCCATCGGTTTATAGTGTGAAACGAAACCCCTAATATCGTTGCCAGTTTTACCTGTGTAAATTTAAGGCATTGTCGAGTCTCACGAACCAACTGTGCAATCCTTAGCTGTCCGATTTCAGGCATAAGCTAACTATATTTTTATTTTTCTACCAGATATTGCAATATAACAGATGCTATAACTTGGACTGCACCTATCTATGGTATAAAGGTAGACCTATCAAAATAGGTAGAAATTTGATGATTCACCTAGAAAAGGCTAGTACCGCAAGGCGGAAACCAAAAGAATTGTATTCCGAGCTTCTTACGCCATTTGAAATGGTATGTTTATTTCCGTCGTGCTGTACTAGTAATAGAGTCGTTTCAATTCAGGGGATGAGAATATGAGAGTTTGGCTTGCCTGCTTTTTCGTGTTGTTTGCTTTGGCGGAACTGTTTGACTGGTTGCAAGAGTTTAATCTGCCATTACCTATTTATATTTTGGGTGGCGCTTTTTTAGCTGTTGCTTCTAACTATGATCGGATTTTTGACTCCTATTTTGCTGATCCCAGCATTGAAGCAGCACTTGAACAACCCCAGTTAGATTCACTAACCCCATCTACTAATCCGATTTCTTTCCCAATTGCCAGTCCTGTTGAAGATGCTCAAACATCTCAAACAGATGATTAGCGATTGTCTTATTTTCTAGATGACGCTGTGCATAAACTTGCTTTTAGAGTAGGAATACGCCAAAGTCTCTAATTAGCAAGTAAATTGCTACATTAATAGGAACTTCAGGTTAAGTAGCTTTTAACCTAGAGTCCGAAAATTAACTTTTACGCCTGCAACATCTACCCAATTCAGGCTACCGCCGCAACGCCGTGATTAGTGGATTATTAGAAAAACTCCGTTTCCCCTTTGTCAAAGTTCAGGATTCCCGTGAAACTTCCAAGAGCAAAAGCTGGCTGCCAATTATTTTTGTTACCAGTGTAGGAGTTACCGCCTTTATCTGGGGAGTTCGGGAACTCAGATGGTTACAGCCTTGGGAGTTAAGAGTTTATGACCAGATGTTGCGATCGCGTCCAGCACAAGCACCAGATCGGCGGATTTTGCTAGTTAAAATCACTGATGAGGATCTCAAACGAGAGAAATGGACTATATCAGATCGGACAATCAATCAACTATTAAAGAAAATAGAGTCTTATCAACCGCGAATTGTTGGTTTATATCTTTTTCAACCAGAACACAACAATTTGGCAGCTAATCTCCAAAATCAAGATAACGTTATCAGTACTTGCTTATTCAGCAGCTTGGGTAGAGATGAAATGCCACCGCCACCCAATTTTCCTATAGATAATGTTGGATTTAGTGATGTGGTTGCTGATCATGAAAACGATCAAACTCTCCGCCGCAGTTTGTTATTTGCTCACTCTACAGACAAAAAATGTACAACATCATTTGCGTTTGGTGCATTAATTGCAATTAATTATCTGGAAAAACAAGGCATTGACTACCAGTTCACTAAAAAAGGAGATTTTCAGTTAGGTAAAACCCTGTTCCCGCGTTTACAAGCTAATTCCGGTGGCTACCAACATCTGGATGCAGATGGCTATCAAATATTATTAAATTATCGTCATCCCGACAGCCTCGCCGACCAAGTAACCCTCACAGATGTTCTTAGTGGCCGAGTCAACCCCAATCTATTTAAAGACCGTCTGGTAATTATTGGCACTACAGCAGCTAATTTACCTCCAGGTGGATTTTATACACCCTACAGCGCTTTGCCAGATCAACCAGCCAGAATGCCTGCTTTGTTTATTCATGCACAGATAGCAAGTCAACTTATCAGTACAGTATTGGATGGGCGATCGCTAATTTGGTATTGGCCAGACTGGGTGGAACTTATTTGGGTGTGGGGTTGGTCGCTTTTAGGTAGTGTTTTAGCATGGCGATCGCAAAATCCATTGCTTTTGCTAGCGTTAGTAGGGACAACTCTACTTGGGTTAGTAGTAATCTGCGTTGCTTTGTTCTTGCAAGCCGGATGGGTTCCATTAATTCCTTCTGCCCTTGCCTTGGTGCTTAGTAGTATCTGTGTAATTGCTTATACTAGCTACCAAAATCAGCGACAAACTCAGGTGATTATTCTGCAAGTTGAAAAACAACAAGAAGCGATCGCTCAATTAAATGTCCTCTTAGAAGACAAAACAGCAATTCCCGACTCTTCTATTGATTTTCTTCCCCCAATTGATTCACCAGAAATAAAATCAGGTGATTTGCTTTTGAGTGGACGCTACAAAATCTCTCAAACTCTGGGTTCTGGGGGATTTGGTCGGACTTATTTAGCACAGGATACTCAACGACCGGGTAATCCTACTTGTGTAGTTAAAAAGTTAATGCCAGCCCGTCAAGATACAAGATTTTTGCAAGTTGCTCGCAGGTTGTTTCATAGTGAAGCTGAAATTTTAGAAACTTTGGGTAAACATCATCAAATACCCGAACTACTTGCTTATTTTGAAGATGACCAAGAATTCTATTTAATTCAACAATATATTGAGGGACATACCCTAAGTGAAGAATTACCACCTGTGCAAAATGTACAGAACGAATCATTTGTAATTGAGATGCTCAAACAAGTTTTAGAAGTTCTAGAATTCGTTCACCAGCATCGAGTAATTCATCGTGATCTCAAACCGACTAATATTATTAGATGCGCTCAAGATAATCGGCTGGTGTTGATTGACTTTGGTGCTGTCAAATTAATGCAACCGCCAAGTAGTGAGCAAACAGAATTAGCCACAGTAGCCATCGGGACGCGGGGTTATGCACCTCCAGAACAATTTGCCGGTCATCCCCGCTTGTGCAGTGACATTTACGCTTTAGGAATGATTGCGATTCAAGCCATAACTGGGATACCACCGCAGGAACTCTACCCAGATCCAGAAACGGGGAATGTGATGTGGCGGCAATCGGTGCAAGTGAGTGAAGAATTAGCGGCAATTTTAGATAAGATGGTTTGTTATCATTTTAGCGATCGCTATCAATCAGCCGCCGCAGTTTTACAAGATTTGAAACGGATGTAGCCTGGAAGGTGTGTTAACTAATATCGATAACCTTCAGCATTTAATATTCACGCACAGTAAAAAGAGGAACAATATTCTTGTTCCCCTGCGAATGCTCTATGTTCCATGACATTGAAAGCGGCTATAATTTTTTAGCGATCGCAAAATTTTAGATCACTGCAAATCAATTTTCATCTCGCCCGTGAACTTGAGCGGGTGGACTGGTTGCTTCAACAGCAGTGAATGGTTCTAAAATTTTATAGGTGTGGCTAGCTCCTTTTGGTACTACCCAAGAACTTCCAGGTTCTAGTAAAATGGTCTGCCCTTCAATATGTAATTCTGCACTACCATTGATTACATAACCAACAGTTTCATATTCCCGTGCTGTTGAATCTTTAGGTTCATTTGGTTGCTCATTCTGCCACAGGCGCATGGAAATGCTTTTGCCAGATGCAAGATATTTCTGACCAAGTTGACCTTTAGGAGAATGACTAGAGTCTACTTTGATAACGGTTCTATCAGACATATTTTTTGCCTCTTGATAATTTTAACTTTAGGCATTGGGATTAGGGGAGAGGTGAAAGGTGACAGGTGATAGGGCATAATCTGTACCCTGTACCCTGTAACCTAGTCCCTATTCCCTTTAAGGTTTGAGTACAACTTTGATGCAGTTATCTTTCTTGTCCTTAAAAATTTCGTAGCCGTGGGGCGCTTGTTCTAGAGGTAATCTGTGAGTGATGATAAAGGTCGGATCGATTTCACCGTTTTGGACGTGTTCTAGCAAAGGTTTTAAATACTTGTGGACGTGTGTTTGTCCCATTTTCAAGGTTAGTCCCTTGTTCATAGCAGCACCCATTGGCACTTTGTCTACAAAGCCACCATATACACCCGGAATTGATACGTGACCACCTTTCCTACAAGACACAATTACTTGTCGTAATGCCGTTGGACGGTCTGTTTCTAAACGTACTGCTTGCTTTACTTGGTCGTACAACGCCATAAAATCTGTGCCGTGTGCCTCCATTCCTACTGCATCAATGCAAGCATCGGGGCCACGACCGCCAGTCATTTCTTTGAGTGCTTCGCCAACATCTACTTCTTCGTAATTAAGGATTTCAGCTTTGCCGTATTCTTTAGCCATTTGTAGGCGTTCAGGAATGCGGTCAATAGCAATAACCCGTTCTGCACCAAGAAGATATGCGCTTTTAATAGCGAATTGTCCCACTGGCCCACAACCCCAAATGGCGACAATATCACCAGGTTTGATGTTGCAGTTCTCAGCTGCCATATATCCAGTGGGGAAAATATCAGTTAAAAATAGTACTTGCTCATCCGTCAAACCATCGGGAATTTTGAACAGACCGACATCAGCAAATGGCACTCGTGCATACTCTGCTTGACCACCAGCGTAACCACCAAATAAGTGAGAGTAGCCAAATAGACCTGATGGTGAATGACCCATTTGCTTTTCTACTAACCAAGCATTGGGGTTAGAGTTGTCGCACAGTGACCATAAATCCCGATTGCAGAAAAAGCAGTTACCGCAGGAGATGGTGAAAGGAACAACAACGCGATCGCCTACGTTCACATTTTTAACTGCACTTCCCAGTTCTACAACTTCCCCCATAAATTCATGACCAAGGATATCGCCCTTTTCCATTGTGGGGATGTAGCCGTTGTAAAGATGCAAATCAGAACCACAAATTGCTGTGGAAGTAATTTTAATAATGGCATCACGTGGATTGAGAATTTTGGGGTCGGGAACTGTTTCCACCCGCACATCGTTTGCTCCATGCCAGCAAACTGCTTTCATAACTATTAGTCCTTAATTAGAATTTATTGCTAGTCCTAAAAACCTCGCTTGATAAGCATTTCCTCGTTCCCAG
>NZ_JAWJTF010000080.1:0-45088 GCF_048836525.1 Nostoc sp. CALU 546 | reverse complement strand
TGTCAACTTAACGCGAAACCGCACGTCCGCCAGGGATTTACAATCTTTGGCGGGTGAACAACACCCAATCAGTACGCTATTTTTGGCTTAAGTTGACACCAGTGGCTTTTCGTCCCACCCGGTTGGATATTTTTATGTGAAAGTCCTTAACTAACGCCATGTGCGACTTTATCTCAAACCTAACCCCCAACCCCTTCCCTACTAGCGTTGGGGAGCAAAAATCAAAGCCTCTCTCCTTTTAGGAGAGAGGTTTGGAGAGAGGTCAGAATATTAACTTGCACATCGCGTTTAACTAACGCAGTAGTACTCGACTACGAGGGCCGATCGCTTGTTTGGGTGAAGCGGATATTGCACAACTCTGGGCAGAATCCTGTAAACAAGCAGCTTGAGCTAGGGTTGCAGGGTTGACTTCCAGGGAATTACCACTACTGAATTCTATATTAGGTGTAGTAGAGAGTGATGGAGAATTAGATCCAGATGTGTAGGTTGTAGGTGTTGAGGAAGCGATCGCACTACCACCACTAACTACGGGTGTAGGTGCGATCGCATTACCACCACTAACCACAGGTGTAGGTGCGATCGCACTACCACCACTAACTACAGGTGTAGGTGCGATCGCATTACCATCACTAACTACAGGTGCAGGAGTGGGTGTGCTACCACCATCAATTACTAGTGGGGGAATGGGTATACTACCACCGCTAATTACTGGCGGGGGAGTGGGTGTGTTACCACCACTAACTACGGGCGGGGGAGTGGGTGTGCTACCACCGTCAACTACGGGCGTGGGAGTTATAAGAGTTGCAGTTGCAGGTACTTTGATTTGTATTCTTGCTAGGGGTGCGTTAGTCATTTCCAAAGATGTCACCCTTGGGGAACCTGGGAGATCGGACTTGAAATCAAAGACTGTGGGGGTTGCACTACCATTGCGATCGCTATATCGCACTCCATATCCACTCACTTCAAAAGTGCCTTGATACTGGTTTCCAGTCTTGGGATCGGTGACAATGCCGGTGTATAAGGCCTTTGTGAGATTAAATTCATCCTGAACTACTCCTTGAAATGTAGTTCCTGCCAATCTTCCCTGGTATTTATAGGGTGTCAATTCACCCTCAGAGAGAATCGGCGAAGTCAAAACGCCGTTGAATGAGACAATCGGAATGCCTTTAAAGTCAACAAAATAATGCAGACTTCCATCATTACGTGTTCTTACTTGTACATAATCTGACTTGTATACAGGAACGTAATTAGGATTATTATTAGTTCCTAAGTTCCGCGAGTAAGTTCCTGTGTTGTCTGTATCAATACGAGTAGTGCTTTGATTGAAATTGGGATTAATGCTCGGAAGTTGAATAGTGCCTGATAATGTCCCAGTGCTTTGGATTGTAATTTGAGCAAAAGCACTTGTTCCACCTAGACCGATGAAAACTGCGGCTAAACTGCTGCTGCTAACAACTGCACAACCCAATTTAGTGAATGAATCTAATTTCATGAAAAATTTGCTCCTTTAATCACCTATGAAAAAAATACGCATAGGTTTAGGCATGATTTTTCCTTGCTATCACTGGATAATGAAAGCATCCGATACTGAATTAACCAGTATCTAAACAGCGTATTTGATTACATTTACATCAGTACAAAATTAAAACCGGAAAGTAGCTCTTAATGTCCCAACGACTAATGCATCGTTAGCAGAATTGTGATCGGGATTGAAAATGACAAATAAGCCGGGAGTGAGGGAAATGTTGTCGCTCAGTTGGGCGCGGTAAAAAACTTCTACGTGAATTGATGTGTCACTACGTCCGCCCGCTGTCCCCCCATCAGAAAAGTTGGGAAAATTTAAGCCTTCGGGTAAAGTACTAGAAGTAATTTTGGGCGGTTGTCCGACGAGAACGCCCCCTAAATTCCCAGAACGCAGCAAGTTGGGAAAAGCCGCGAACACCATCCAGTTGGTAGTTTCCACACTTCCAGAAAGGTTAACTGGTTTGGAGGAAGTAAAGCCACCCCAACCGCCCAACTGCAAGTTAGGGTTAATTCGCCAAGCAACGGTAGCACCAATTGCGTGGGTATCGAAAGCTGTAGGATCTGCAAAAGGCGAAATTAGTTGAGAATCGCCGATACCACTTCCTAGTAAGCCATCTGGGGAGTGGGAATAAAGATAATGTACGCCGACATCGATGTTATTGGTGGGTGCTAAACTTAACTGAGCGCCAGCAGTAAATCTGCCGCCAAATAGTCCACCTTGGTTGATGTTGCCAGGAAAACTGGGGATTTCTGAACTATAAACGCCTTGTAAACTGATGCGATCGCTAATCTGCCAGTCAAAGCCTATACCGCCAGTGCCGTTACCAATATTTAAAATCGGGTTCCGCTGACCAAATAGAGAAATTGCACCGTCGCTAGAACCTTCTAAAGGGCTAATACCGCGAAAAGTGTTGATGGGGTTGACTCCCGCCGTACCTACGACGATTCCCAAGTTATCCGAAGCAAGAAATCGATAAGATAAGTCACTAACAACTAGATTGTTGTCTGTATTTGACTCGAAACCTAACCGTCCCATATTGGTGGATAGCAAAGATGCAGTAGAACCTAAATTCCCCGCAGATAGCCCTGTTAACAGCAAATCTCGCCCTGTGAACGACGTTGCTAAGGTTAGTTGGGCGCTACTTGTGAAAGTCAGATTGGTTTTTCCCTGGCGTTCAGGGACTCCATCTCTAGGAAACAAATCCACATCAGGGCTATTGGTTCCCTGAACGCTAAAAATAGCTTGACCAAATAATCTAGTAGTTGTGGAAAACTGATTCCCTTGTAATTCACTAGTTTGTTTTTCCACAGCCTCGACACGTTGCTGTAATTGTTGCAACTCTGCTTTGAATTCGCCTTGCAACCTTTGCAGCAAGATTAAATCTTCATTATTAACAGTATTAATTTTATTGTTAGCGATAGCTTCGTTAATCTTTTCCAAACAAGCATTTAAACCAGCCGCAAATTCATAACGGCTAATGGTACGATTTCCCAGATAAGTACCATCAGTATATCCCGCAATGCAGCCATAGCGTTCTACCAAAGACTGCAAAGCATCAAAAGCCCAATCAGATGGTTGCACATCTTCAAGTTGCGACACTGAGGTGACTTGAGACATTGGGTTGTCTGAGTCTGGGGGATGGGGAGATAGAGAGAATTCTTCTATGTTCTTCTGGTTCTGTGCAATTTCTGTTACAGGTTGAGTATTTTTTAATTCAGGTAAGTTAGGAGAACTGATAAATTGAATTTTCTCTCTGCTTTTTTTAAGTATATTTTCGTACTTATTATTTATAGCTGATGAAGTGGTTATATCTGGCTGTACAAATTCAGGCGGTGTAATTTCAGCAGGTGAGACAACTTGAGGTAAATTTTCCTCTGTTGACTCCTGCACTGGATTGTCTGAAGTAATTACAGGCTGTTCTGGTAAATTGAGGGCAGAGATTGGCGCTGTTACTAGCACACTCGCCATCAGTAGACTAATATCACTCATGGTATTTCATTTGACTTGCACCACTATTTCTTTTGACAGAGAAACTTGGTGTATATCAGGAAGATTTACAAAAAAATGAGTGATAAAAATCACCAAAAATTAGCGAGGAGTTTCAGGTTTCATAAGGCAGTCTCAATGAAAAAATTTCACAGCCAAGTATGAAAGAGGGATTAAAGACTGGGGACTGAGATTCTAACTTATACATTTTTCAGAAAATAAATATTTCTTTGGGTAGTAGAGTTATCGGCTGAAAAAGCAAGATGGTTAACGCAGGAGGGTAGGTAGAATGCGTCAACTGATTATTCAAGTGCCACGAGGAAACGGAAAAGCTGTTATCGATATTGCCAAATCTCATCACGGCACAAATCTGGCTCGATTAGAAGGAAATGCAGAAGAACCGATTGATGTGGTGGGTGACACCTCTAGTTGATGTCAACGTGCTATAGGACTCATATTTGATTTTTGAAAAAACTCAGTACAACTAAGAAGCCTTCTTGACTGTTGCCTATTGCCTGCCTACGCAAATCAGTTCAGAAATCAAAGCGGATTCCTACAGAAAACCCTGCTATTAGCCAATAATACCAATTATCTAAAATCCAACAACAGATTCAAATCCAGCAATTCTGATGAAATATGACTTTCTCAATTACGAATTACGACTATGAGTAGTTAAAAGTTTTCCAAAAAAACAATCCCTAGAAAGAGAACGCAGCGAAATCGATTCAAGTGCTTCAAGGTGAAATCGCAGCGTTGCGGCAGGAAATTCAAGAATTATTGCATCAGAATTTACAGCGATAACATTAGCAAAGATTAATTGGTGAATAAACTACATGAATGCAGCAATCTCCACAGCTTGGGACAAGGTTCAAAGCATGATTAACGGGTTCATAGCTTTAGTCCCGAACATTGTCTTAGGGTTAATTGTCTTCATTTTCTTTTTGTTTATTGCTAGCAGAATTAAGGCACTGGTTAAGCGGTTAACTCGCAACCGTCGCTCCGCTCGGAATCTGGGATTAGTACTGGGAAGGTTAGCCCAAGGGGTAACAGTTTTGATTGGCTTGTTTATCGCCCTTTCCATTGTAATTCCTACATTTAGAGCCGGAGATTTAGTGCAACTTTTGGGAATTAGCGGTGTTGCAATTGGTTTTGCTTTCCGCGATATTCTACAAAACTTCTTAGCTGGGATTTTAATTCTGCTGACTGAACCTTTTCAAATTGATGACCAAATTGTTTTTAAAGGCTTTGAGGGAACTGTTGAAAATATCGAGACACGCGCAACAACAATCAGAACCTATGACGGTCGGCGAATTGTGATTCCTAACTCGGAATTATTTATCAATTCTGTCACGGTGAATACTGCCTTTGACAACCGCCGATTAGAGTACGATGTCGGCATTGGCTACAACGATGACACTGATCTAGCCAAGCAATTGATGTTAGACGCAATGTATAGCGTAGACGAGGTTTTAAGAGAACCCGCTCCTGATGTACTGGTAATGGAACTTGCCGAAAGCACTGTCAACATCCGTGTGCGTTGGTGGATTAATCCACCGAGAAGGATAGACTCTCTTCAATCACGGGACAAAGTACTGTCTGCAATCAAGAAAAAGTTAGTCGCCAATGGTATTGATTTGCCCTTTCCAACTCAACAAATTCTATTTCATGACCAAACCGAAGAGACAGATGGAAACCGCTCCCATCAGCGTGAAGGTTGGCCATCTGGTAAAGGTGAAGTACCAAAACCCCGCCGGATCAGCGATTCACTCAGGTTACTTGCTCAAGAGCGTTTCTCACAAGATGGCAACAATAAGGTAGATTCTAAAATTAACGAAAAATGAGAAACGTCAAGTTAAGCAAACTTTGGGATCAGATTCACTCAAGTTACTGGTTTATACCATCTGTCATGGCGGTAGCATCTCTTGCTCTGGCTTTCATCATGCTAAGTCTTGACCGCACAGACAAGGTAGAAATTGATTATTGGTGGATATATACTGGTGGAGCAGATGGAGCGCGATCGCTACTCGGAACTGTTGCAGGTTCGATGATCAGCGTTGCTGCTACAGCTTTTTCAATTACAATCGTGGCGCTTCAGCTTGCTGCTTCTAACTTTGGCCCCCGCCTACTGCGTAATTTTATGCAGGATACGGGTAATCAGGTTGTACTTGGTACATTTATTGGAACGTTCATCTACTGTTTACTCGTACTGCGGACGATTCATGGAGAAGGAGATGGATATGAAGAGTTTGTGCCACAACTTGCGGTTACAGTCGGCACTTTACTGGCAATTATTAGTATTGGTGTATTGATTTATTTTATTCATCATGCTTCAACAATAATTCAGGCATCTTATGTAATCCAAAATGTTAGTGAAGATTTACATTCAGCAATTGAGCGGCTATTTCCAGAAAAAATTGGGTGTGGTGAATCAGAAGATAGCCTTGGAGTTGAAGAAATTCCAATGTCTTTTGAGGAAGAAGCTTTACCGATTCGAGTTAATGGCACTGGTTATTTACAAGCTATAGATCATGAAGAATTGATAGACATTGCTTGTAAACATAATTTGCTAGTACGTCTTCAGACTCGACCGGGAAAATTTTTGGTTCAAGGTGGCGATTTAGTCTTAGTTTTCCCTGGTGAAAAAGTAAATAAAAAACTTACCAAACAAATCAATGATGCCTTTATTTTGGGTAAAGAACGTACAGAGCAACAAGATGTAGAGTTTCCAATTGATCAACTAGTAGAAATTGCTCTGCGTGCCATTTCTCCTGGAATAAATGATCCATTTACTGCTATTCGCTGCATTGACCGAATTAGCGCTGGATTGTGCCACTTAGTTCAAAGAAATTTACCTTCACCCTACCGCTACGATCACAATAAAATATTACGCATAATTGCCGAAGGATTAGATTTTCAAGGATTGGTTGACCGTGCTTTTAACCAAATTCGGCAGTATGGAAAGTCGGATGCAGGAGTAACTATTAGGTTGTTAGAAGCTATAGCTACTATTGCCAGCTACACCAACAATAGTAAATACTGTCAAATCCTACAATATCATGCTGAGAAGATTTTGCAGGATAGTCATGAGGAGCTATCACAAGAACAAGACCGCAAAGACGCACAAGAGCGTTATTCTGCCGTCATCAAAACTTTAGACTGCAAAGGTGCTATTAAAAATTGGGATTATTGAACCTCGCATGACTAGAAGTCACGAGTGTGCAGCTTGTAGAAATCAAAAAAAATTTAATTAGTTCACTTTGCTCCAGACGGTTCAAAATATGGATATAGCGGTTCCCACTCAGATGCGGTATAAAATTATACCGCATCTGAGTGGGAACCGCTATTGAGCCTCCACTTGAAGAGATCCCAAGTGGAGCAATGGCTCCTCCATACTCCAAGTTAGATTATTCAGCTTGACTACAATACTTATTCATCTGATTGACTAACGTATCTGACTGCTTACCAACAGTTGTAGCTGCTGTTGTCAGTGTTGAATCAATTTCGGCTCTAGCCTTTTGAATTTTTTCTCTACCAGGTGCCGAGGCTTCTGCTGTCTTGGTCGCACCCAGGGCCCTACCAGCTTTAGCGATCGCTTGACTGAGATTTTGAAAAATCTTGACAAAACCACTTTGAAATTCTTTCAGTTTGGGGTCTGTTAAATTCAGTTCCCCAATAGATTTAGTCACAAATTCTAAATCTTTAGATAGCTGTATGCTAGTTATGACTTGCGTTCCTTTATTTTGATCAATCAGAGAAGTGCCGGCATTGACAACTCGAATTAGTCGCTGGCATTGAGAGACTTTATCTTCACTGCAACTAGTAATTAACAAAGCGATGCTCAGACTAACAGGAGCAAGAACACTATATTTATGTAAAACAGACATTAACACTCCAACAGCAATAAGACCGAGAATATAGTATCCAATATTACTAATAAATAAGTTATTTGGGCATTGGGCATGGGGAAGAGACAAGGAAAAGGAGGGAGGTAAGGGAGAGATTTATTCAATAATTCACCCTTGTCCCCCTTGTCCCCAGTCCCCAATCCCCAACCCCCAGTCCCCAATCCCAAATCACCAATCTATCGGCAAACCCAACTGGTCTAAAGTAGTACCATCTTGCAAAAGTGGCTGAATATCACTGTCTATTTGAATGCGACCACCAGCCAGCACTAAAGCGCGTTGAGTAACTCTGCCTAACCAATGTAGGTCATGGGAGGCAATTAATATCACCTGCACGGGTAACTTTAACAACACTTGGGCCAAATGACGCCGCCATGCTGGATCAAGACCGCTGGTTGGCTCATCCAAAATTAGAATTGTCGGGTCTAGGGCTAAAATCGAGGCTAGGGCGGCTAGGCGTCTTTGTCCACCAGAGAGTTCGTGGGCGGAACGATTGGCGTAGGCTTCGAGTCCAAAATCAGCTAATAATTGTCGGGCGCGATCGCTTGCTTCTGCTGGTGACACACCATAGTTACGTGGCCCAAAGGTAACATCTTCCAAGATAGTGGGCATAAATAATTGGTCGTTGGCATCTTGGAAGCTAAAGCCGATTTGACGACGCACTTGGGGTAAAGTTTGCGGTTCTACGGGGATACCATTAATTGTAATTTTCCCAGATTGCGGTTGTTTTAAGCCGATCAGGTTCTCTAGCAAGGTACTTTTTCCGGAACCTGTTGCTCCCATCAACGCCACGCGATCGCCTTTATTCAAGGTAAAAGATATTTCTTGTAATATCGGCTCCTGGCGAGAATATGCATACACCAGGTTCTCAACCTCGACTACAGCTGTGTGGGGATTAGAAGTTAATGATTTCAAAATTTACAAACTCAATATTACTGCGTAAAGAGGTTGGGAGTTGGGAGTGGGTTAAATTTTGTAAGAAGTTAGGGTAACAACAGCAGCGATCGCCCAAGCTACTAATAAGGCAAAACGTTCTTTTGGTCTGAGGGTAGAATCTATGGGCAATTGTCCGTTGTAACCACGAGCTACCATTGCCGCGTAGACTCGCTCTGCTCTATCTAGACTACGGAGATACAAGGCTCCAATCATGGCGACACTCGCATAGCGCAGCCATCCAGCAGTTCCAGTCAAACCGCGTAATTGGGCGCTACGCCGCATCCGGTTTACTTCTGAGAGCAAAATTTCCATGTATTGCCCAGCTAACAACAAGTTTTCCTTTAAAGGTGCTGGTACTGGTAAACTTTTGAGGGCAATGCCAAAACTGTGGGGTGGTAAGGTTAGCAAAAAACTATTCATGGTAACCAGACAAACCAGCGAACGAACCAGCAAAAAAGTGGCTCGTTCCCATCCCTGGGGCAATGCCAGCAATGACAAAAAAATCAATTCTGTGCCGAGTAATCCTCCCAACTGGCGAATTGGGACGCGCAAGAAGCAAGCCCATAAAATTGCGATCGCGCCATATACACTTAGTCCATACCAGGCAGAATGCTTTAATAAAGCTGCCCCTACCACAATTACTAGAGATAGTTGCAAGCGTAGCGGTAAGGAAAGTTTAAGCATTCTTCGGTTTTACTACCTTGGCAATTGCAAAGGCAACAGCAAAGCAAACCGCAGATCCCACAAGTCCAGCGATACTAGTGCCAATTGGCCCTAAACCCTCAATCCCATAGTCAGCTAAGGGGGTTGGCACAATTATCCGTACTTTCTCGGCTAAGTCGATGAAGCCCGTATTTTCGGCAACTTTCTCTAAACCATCGGGCCACGCTGAGGCAAAGAGTGAGAGGACTCCGGCAATTAAGAAAATGGTGACAATAGGCACTGACCATCCGCGAAACTCCTGCTGCTCCCCCGGTAATAAATCTGGTCGAGCGGTGGCCAGATAAGTCAGCACACCCCCGGTTATCAGCCCTTCGCCAATGCCGATCAAAATATGTACACCTGTCATGGCTGGTAAAACTATAGCTACGGATGCAGTTCCAGAAAGGGCTAACTCAATGGCTGCTGCTACTGCTGCTACCACCACACTCACACCAGCGGCTATCCCAGCAGCTAAAGGTAAGCGCCTTTTAGATCCCCCAAACAACCGCTGTAAGGTTTCGGTTAAAACCCAGCCTACCCAAACACCAATCACTCCCATGTTCAAAATATTTGCGCCCAAGGCAGTAATACCACCATCAGCAAATAACACAGCTTGAATGATTAACACTGTGGCGATACACAACGTCCCTGCCCAAGGACTGCCCAAAACGATCGCAGCTAAGGTTCCCCCCAACAAGTGACCACTAGTACCTCCTGCTACCGGAAAATTGACCATCTGGGCGGCAAAAATGAAGGCGGTGGTTAGTCCCAATATCGGCGCACGACGAATACCAAAAGCTTCTTGCGATCGCCCAAAGGCAATAAAAAGTGCTGCTACACTAGCTAAACTAGTAGCCCCTGCCACTGGAACAGAAACAAATCCATCAGGAATATGCATGATCTACCCTGTATTTTTAGATGTTCACTTACTCAACACAATCAATAAAACTACGCCATCAACGCCATCAATTTAATAACAAACAAAATTCTTCGCTTTTTTGCAATGCCCTATTGGGGGATTTTGTAGTGTTACTTTTGACATATTTACAATCCGATATCTACTCAATAGTATACTTATTTATTAAGTAGTTAAATTTTGTTAAGTTTATTTTTTATCGAACAAAATTCAGGAGTCAAGAGTCAGAATTCAGCAATGTTTTCTGTATGACTGGCAGATGAATAACCGGGTTTAAGACCCCCACAAAATCGTAGATTTTGTGGTTTTCAAGACGCTCCAGGATGAGCTAACGCTGCGCTATCAGTCGCGGGTCTGAATCCCCGACTGATAGCGAGTCTTGTCTACGACACGCTACGCGAACGATAGCGGAGCGGTAGCGAGTCTGCGAGCGTCGCGTCTTTATTCTGACTCCTGAATTCTGACTCCTGAATTCTGACTTCTAAATTCTTCTTCAAATCACTAAACGTTGATTGGTCAAAGCTTAATAAAATTTTTAATAAATAATAATGATGTAGAAATATATTACCAAATCTTCGGATATTTCATACTCATTAAATATTACCCCTAGTAGTAAAAATCATAAAAATACGCTTATTCAACTGTATATTTGCTGTCTTAGTTGACTTAATGGTACAGTATATTTCAGATAAGCCAAAGTATAATAACACATATACAACAGTTTGCAAGTAACTGAGGTACAAAATGCAGGACTCATGCATCAGATATAAATAGTTTCTACCTCCAGCCGACGTTCGCGGACTCGCTACCGCTGCGCTATCATGCCTCCTGCCTCAAAACCCGTATCTTTGTACTTCATCCAAAAGAAAACTGCTGCGTGTCATAAATAAGTGGTTAAATATAAATTTTAGATGAATTTTGAAAAAATACTGTGAATTGAAGTACGGTAATTACTAAACTTTCAGAACAGCTACCTGTAGCAAAAGTATTGCTCAAGTTTTGAGTAACTAGATTCAGTAAATAAAGTCAGCAGATGTTTGGCTCTATTTTCTACGGACTTGAAATATCCTCGTTCTCCAATTTGGAATATGAAGACAAACTCATCCAACTCGCTTTTAACAGTACCAACTGGCCCATTAAAGATTTCAGAACTGCCTCCTAGCCGTGTGGGTACAAGTGGTGAATCTATTCATCTTTCTTTAGTAATTCCTACCTATAAAGAGCGTGACAACATCAAAAATGTAGTCAGGATATTGAGTCAATTACTGGATGAATCTATTCCAGGAAACTATGAACTAATAGTGGTAGATGATGATAGTCCAGACCGAACTTGGGAAATAGCGGAATCCTTGACGACAGAATACCCTCAGTTGCGGGTGATGCGACGCCAACAGGAACGGGGACTGTCCTCAGCGGTGATTCGTGGGTGGCAAGTAGGTACGGGGAGTGTGTTGGGGGTGATTGATGGAGATTTGCAGCATCCACCAGAGGTGCTGATGCAATTGTTGCGTAGTGTTGAGCAGGGAGCAGATTTGGCAGTAGCCAGCCGTCATGTCGAAGGAGGTGGTGTTAGTAGCTGGAGTGTTGTTAGGCGTTTATTGTCTCGTGGCGCTCAGTTGTTAGGTTTGGTGATCTTACCGGGAGTACTGGGAAGAGTTTCCGACCCCATGAGTGGTTATTTTATGGTGCGCCGGAGTGCGATCGCCAATGCAACACTCAATCCCGTAGGATACAAAATTCTCCTAGAAGTAATCGGCCGGGGAAACGTAGGCAAAGTTGCCGAAGTTGGCTATGTGTTCTGCGAACGCAAAGAGGGTGAGAGTAAGGTTACATGGAAGCAATATATAGATTACATCCACCACTTAGTGCGGTTGCGGCTTTCCACAGGACGGGTAGGACGATTAAGTAGAAAAGTTAATTTCCCCGTTGGTCGATTCCTCCGCTTTGGGTTGGTTGGCTTTAGTGGGGTATTTGTCGATATGACAGTACTTTACTTGCTCAGTGATCCGACTACCTTGGCTTGGCAACTGACACGCAGTAAAATTATTGCTGGTGAAATTGCGATTTTAAATAATTTCTTGTGGAATGATGCTTGGACATTTGCCGATGTCAGCGCCAGACAACAAGAATGGCATCAACGCCTGAAGCGGTTTTTGAAATTCAACGCCATTTGCCTTGGTGGACTTGTATTGAATGTACTGATATTAAATCTGGTATTCAACTTTCTTATTCCTAACCGTTATATTGCCAACTTCATTGCGATCGCAATTGCTACTATTTGGAATTTCTGGATTAACTTGAAACTTAGCTGGCGTGTCACCGATGTTAAATAATCACAATCGGGAACTAGCAATCTGATTTGATTTCTGAATCACTCATAGAGGTAAGGGACTGGGGATTGGGGAACTCAACCCCCCTCTGGGGATTAGGGGCAATGGGGACTGGGAAGAAGGAATAAAGGTGTACTGAGTTTTGTTCAAAAATCAAATATGAGTCCTATAGTTTAGAACGAACTTAAATCTGAAGTGTCAAACCTACAAACCAATTCGTGTGAGATCGGGCAATGAGAGTTTTTTTCCAAGGTGCATTTTATTTTTACAAAAAAATTATCTCATTGCTACCTATACCCACCAGCCATTTCCTGTCTCTGACAGACACAACCTCTGGCTCACAACACAAGCATTGGTATAATTGGCAGACTCGCCTCCCTTCTTTCTGGCTTCATCCCTTACTGAACTTGATGTGGTTGATCATCGGTATCAGCTTGCGCCTAGCCAACTTGACTGCAAAGCCTCCTTGGACTGATGAGTTTTCCACCTTGGTGTTTAGCTTAGGGAATACTTTTTTAGCAGTACCTCTAGATCAAGCGATCGCACCTGATATCCTATTGCAACCACTACAACTAAACCCAGCGGCTAGTATTGGTGATGTGGTTCATAACTTAGCTACACAAGATAGTCATCCACCACTGTATTTTGTGTTGGCTCACTTGTGGATGAAATTATTTCCCAGCGACGGAGGATTAGTATCACTGTTTGCGGCGCGATTGCTACCAGCTATCATCGGCGCTGCCTCAATCCCATGTTTTTACGTATTAGGTAGCGTAGCCTTTCGTTCGCCATTAGTGGGACACTTGACTGCTGCCATGATCGCAGTATCACCCTACGGCATATTTGTAGCACAAGAAGCACGTCATTACACTTTGGCAATCTTATGGGTAACTGCTTCCCTCACCTGCTTAGTAATTGCCACACGTCATATTCAAAACCGGACACCTTTACCGATATGGGTAGCACTTTTCTGGGTAGGAGTTAATGCTTTAGGTATTGCGACTCATTATTTCTTCACCCTCACCCTCTGCACAGAAGTCGTAGTTTTGATTTTTCTTGCTTGGCTGCAATTGCAAACTAGTAGTTCGCCAAGTGAACTTGGCAGGGTAAAGGGTAAGGGGGAAGGGGGAAAGGTTTTAAATCCCTTACCCTTTCCCCTTTCCCCTTTCCCCAGCCCTCACCCAGCATTTTTGGGTTGGCAGACTACTAGCAGCAAATTTTCTCTCCTCTTCTCTCCTCCCTGGCGGCGCATCTATGGCGTTGCTACAGGTACTTTGGTGGCGGGTTTAATTTGGATACCAATCTTGTTAGAGAATAGAAACCGTGATAATTTGACCGAGTGGATTCGAGGTTCGCGTGTTGGACTAGATTGGTTAAGCCCAATTTTTCAAGCTTTAGGAACATGGATGGCAATGATTTGCCTGTTACCAGTTGAATCTTCACAGCTATTGGTTGTGATTCCTTCTGGACTGGTGACGCTGATTTTCTTTATTTGGGCAGTACCAATTGTGCTGCGGGGGATCAAGATTCAACTACAGCACCCAGAAAGCCGGATTATGATTCAGGTGCTTGGTGGAGTAGTTATAAGTGCGATCGCTTTATTCTTTATCTTTACCTACTTTTTGGGAATCGATCTGACCAGAGGTGCTAGATATAACTTTGTTTACTTTCCGGCGATCATTGTTTTACTAGGGGCAAGTCTCGCAGTTTGTTGGCATCCTCCCAAGGAATTGATGGGAAGAGAACACGAAAAAAACGGCATAAAAAGTATAGGCAAATGGGGAATCAACGGAAAAAAAGCCGTGATGTTAATTTGGTTAACGGGATTTGTCAGTGCAGTTACAGTATTTTGTAATCTTGGCTATCAAAAATATTATCGCCCTGACCTTTTTGTGCAACTAATCCAACAAGTATCGCCAGTGCCAGTACTGATTGCCACCACCCACAAAACTTACATCCACACTGGGGAAATGATGGGGGTAGCGAGGGAAATTAAACTTGCCAATTCACCCCAAAATTTTTTGTTTCTTCTTGCCCATCAAGACCAAGATCCGAATCTTTCCACCATTGCTCTAGAAAATACTTTAAAGAACTTACCACGACCTTTTGACTTGTGGCTGGTAAACTTTCACGCCCCTGTAGCAGAAGCCGTCAAAACATGCGTGATATCTGATACTAAGTCTTTGTCAAACGTAGATGGCTACGAATATGAACTTTATCATTGTCAATAAGCTAGGGAGTGGGGAGTAAAGAAGGGAATAGGGTACAGGTTATAGGGTACAGGGTAGAGGTTACAGATTATTCCCTATAACCTGTCACCTGTCACCTCTCCCCTAATCCTAATACCCCATGCTTCAATCCAGATGCATCTTATGGAAGTTCCTCAAATATCAATATCCATAGGAGACTAGAGAAAGAAGAACAAAATATATCTCATGGATTTTGAAGCAGCGAAGGCTGTAACTAGTTAAGGAGGATTTATGCGTGCAGTACTGATGGCAGGCGGTTCGGGAACGCGGCTTCGCCCGTTAACTTGTGATCTCCCCAAACCGATGGTGCCGATTCTAAATCGACCAATTGCCGAACATATTATCAATCTCCTCAAACGACATCAAATTACAGAAGTTATTGCGACATTGCATTATTTACCTGATGTCTTGCGAGATTATTTTCAAGATGGCAGCGATTTTGGCGTGCAGATGACTTATGCCGTTGAAGAAGATCAGCCTTTGGGTACAGCCGGCTGTGTAAAAAACATAGCCGAACTCCTTGATGAAACCTTTTTAGTCATTAGCGGTGATAGCATAACAGATTTTGACCTCACCGCAGCGATCGCATTTCACAAACAAAATAAGTCAAAAGCGACTTTGATTTTAACCAGGGTTCCCAACCCGATTGAATTTGGAGTGGTGATTACCGATGAGGAAGCACGGATTCGGCGATTTTTAGAAAAACCCTCTAGTAGTGAAATTTTTTCTGATACCGTCAACACTGGTACTTACATTCTCGAACCAGAAGTTTTGGAATATCTGCCAGCAAACGTTGAATGTGACTTTTCCAAAGACTTATTCCCCTTACTACTAGCAAAAGATGAGCCAATGTATGGTTACATCGCTCAAGGTTACTGGTGTGATGTTGGTCACTTAGACGCTTATCGTGAGGCTCAGTATGATGCCTTAGATCGGAAGGTAAATCTCGATTTTGCCTACAAAGAAGTTTCCCATGAGTTATGGGTAGGTCAAAATACTTATATAGACCAGACGGCTGTGATTGAAACCCCAGCAGTGATTGGTGATAACTGCCGCATCGGAGCAAGAGTACAGATTGAGGCAGGAACCGTAATTGGTGATAATGTCACTATTGGCGCTGATGCAAATCTCAAACGTCCCATAGTGTGGAATGGGGCATTCATTGGTGATGAAGCGCATCTTTCCGCCTGTGTGATTTCCCGTGGCGCTCGTGTAGATCGCCGCGCCCATGTATTAGAAGCTGCTGTTGTGGGTTCGCTTTCCACGGTGGGAGAAGAAGCCCAAATTAGCCCTGGCGTGCGCGTTTGGCCCAGTAAAAAGATTGAGTCGGGGGCAGTTTTAAACATTAACTTGATTTGGGGGAACACCGCCCAACGGAATTTATTTGGTCAACGTGGTGTCCAAGGATTAGCGAATATCGACATCACCCCAGAATTCGCCGTGAAATTGGGATCTGCTTACGGTTCTACCTTGAAACCTGGTTCTAAGGTAACGGTTTCCCGTGATCAGCGTAATGTCTCGCGGATGGTGACGCGATCGCTCATTGCTGGTTTGATGTCAGTAGGTATTGATATTCAAAACCTCGATGCTACAGCTATCCCCATCGCCCGCACAGTTATACCCACAATGTCGGTAGCTGGTGGTATCCATGTACGGGTACACCCCGATCGCCCGGACTACATTCTGATTGAATTCATGGATGCCAAGGGGATTAATATCACCAAAGCCCTGGAAAAGAAAATTGAAGGGGCTTACTTTAAGGAGGATATGCGGCGGGCGCTAATTCATGAAATTGGCGATGTATCTTATCCTAGCCAAGTCATGGAGCGCTACTGCACTGCTTTTGAGAAACTGTTGCATGTTCATACACTCCGCAACAGCCGCGCCAAAGTGGTGATTGACTATGTTTATGCAGTATCGGGGGCAGTTTTACCCCAAATGTTGGATAAATTTGGTGCTGATGCCGTGGTATTGAATGCCAGTGTCAATAAAAGTGCGATGTCAATCACCGATCGCGAAGGACTGCTGACTCAGTTAGGTCATGTAGTGGAAGCATTAAAAGCTAACTTTGGTGTGCAAGTATCCGCTAATGGAGAACAGCTAATTTTAGTTGATGAATCAGGCTACCCAATTCGTGGAGAAACTTTAACTGCACTGATGGTAGACATGATTTTGACGGCTAACCCCAGAGGAACAGTAGTTGTACCAGTTCATGCTTCCAGTGCTATCGAACAAGTCGCCCGTCGCCATGATGGCAGAGTGATTCGCACCAAAGCCAACCCCACAGCTTTAATGGAGGCTTGTCAGAAAAACCCAAATGTGGTATTGGGAGGTAGTGGAGAGACTGGTTTTATTTTCCCACAACTGCATCCGGGATTTGATTCCATGTTCTGCATTGCCAAGATAATTGAGATGTTGACTATACAAGAGCGATCGCTTGCGGCGGCGCGATCGGAATTGCCCCGTGTAATTCATAAAACTTATACAGTCCGCTGCCCGTGGACAGCTAAGGGTGCTTTGATGCGTTACTTAGTCGAAACTCACCCAGCCCAAAACCTAGAACTCATCGATGGAGTGAAAATTTGTCAACCCTACGATGACAGTTGGTTATTAGTTTTACCAGATGCTAGTGAACCATTGGTGCATTTGTATGCAAATAGCAACGATCGCGAATGGGTGGATGAAACTGTGAGAAACTACCGCACCCGTGTTCAGTCGTTTGTGGAAAGACAACAAGAATATCAACCCGCAGAAGTGTAATTCGTAATTCGTAATTCGTAATTCGTAATTAAAAAATTCAATTACGAATTACGAATTAGCAATTACGAATTATTATTTAGGGCATTCTGGTAAACTTCTCTCGGCGTAATTGCAATCAAAATAAATTAAAGCTTCCCTACTAGAGTCAAATGATCTAGTTGTGGAGTATGCACTACTGTCTGGACTTGCTTCATATAGCCAAACTTTCAAATAGTAACTGCTATTATCATCGCTAGACCATAATTCATAACGGTAATCACCTCCTGAACCCTGACTATTTAAGTAGTCGGCTAGTGCTATGTTTGATGCGGACACCAAGCTAAATACAGTCAAAACAGGAATTACAGCTACTTTTAGTATTTGAATTAATTTCATAAATGCACAAAAAACTTACTTCCTCTAGCTTCCTTTACCGAAGTATTTTTTGAAACCAGTAATCATCAGGAACATTTTGTGAGGATACCGTAAGGCACTTAGTTTGAGTCGATGGAGTGCTTTCAAAAAAATATACTTACTTCAGGCTATTTCTCGCTTCGCTAAAAGAAATAACTTTCATCTTATTGCGTGAACTTGTACTGCTCATTGTACAAGTAGAGCGGTTTCTTCAATTTGTTTCCTGAAGTTCTTCACAAAACTTTATTATTTATAGATGAAAAATCTTGTCAATAAGTCTGGTAGGATATCCTTAAACTTATTGAGATAGATACTCATTAAGCTAATTGTCTATTTCAGCGATTTGAAAACTTTCTCAGGAGGTAACGCCATGACAAGGATGGCTGTTCAAACACCGGAGTCGATTCCCTGGTGGGCAGGGAACGCCCGGTTAACCAACCTCTCAGGGCGACTTTTGGGCGCTCACGTTGCTCATGCAGGGTTAATTGTTCTCTGGGCTGGTGCAACAACCCTATTTGAACTTGCCCACTTTAACAGAGCGCAACCAATGTACGAACAGGGGTTGATTCTATTGCCTCATTTAGCAACCCTCGGCTGGGGTGTTGGAAGTGGTGGACAGATATTAGATACATATCCTTACTTCGTCATTGGAGTATTGCACCTAATTAGCTCCGCCTTCTTGGGACTTGGTGGCATCTTTCATGCCCTACGTGGCCCCGCCATCTTAGAAGAGAGATTTTCCTTCTTTGGCTATCGCTGGTCAGATGCGAATAAAATGACCACGATTCTGGGTATTCACCTAGTATTGCTGGGTTTGGGAGCAGGCTTACTAGTTGCCAAAGCGATGTTCTTTGGCGGCTTGTATGATTCTACGGTGGGTGAGGTGCGCGTAGTTTCTAGTCCCACCTGGAACTCTGCCGTAATTTTTGGCTACTTGTTTGGTGGCGGTGGCAAACACTGGATTGCTGGAGTCAATAACCTAGAAGACTTGGTTGGTGGTCACATTTGGGTGAGCATTCTCTGCATTGCCGGCGGTATCTGGCACATTACGACTCAACCTTTTGGCTGGGCAAAGCAGCTTTTTATCTGGTCAGGAGAAGCATACCTTTCTTACAGTTTGGGTGCTTTAGCTCTCATGGGTTTGATTGCTGCCTATTTTGTCTCGGTTAACACCCTAGCTTACCCACCGGAATTTTATGGGCCAGCCCTGAGTATTGGGTTTGACCGCTTTCCCTACTTTCAAAGTGGAAATTTACTATCCTCTCGCGTTTGGCTGGCGAATGCTCACTTCTGGCTAGGTTTCTTCTTTCTTCAAGGGCATCTCTGGCACGCTCTACGTGCTGCTGGATTTGACTTCGCAAAGGGTAGAGTCATCCATTCAACTCGTGGGGAGGCAATCTAAGAATGGCAACTGCAACGATAACAACCCAGGAATCGGGTTGGTGGGCTGGTAATGCCCGGTTTATTAACCTGTCGGGTAGGCTTTTAGGCGCTCATGTTGCCCATGCTGGGTTGATTGTGCTTTGGGCAGGAGCAATGACTCTGTTTGAAATTACCAAATACAACCCCTCCCAACCGATGTATGAACAGGGGTTAATCTTACTGCCTCATCTGGCAACCTTGGGATTTGGTGTTGGTGACGGGGGTCAAATTATTGATACTTATCCTTATTTTGTCATTGGTGTTTTACATCTGATTAGTTCGGCTGTACTGGGTGCTGGCGGAATTTACCACGCCTTTTTAGGCCCGGAAGTCTTAAGTGAAAACCCCTCTTTTCCTGGCTTCTTTGGCTACGACTGGAAAGATGAAGACAAGATGACCACTATCATCGGCATTCATCTGCTGTTGTTGGGGTTCGGGGCGTGGTTATTGGTAGCGAAGGCGCTGTTTTGGGGTGGTCTTTATGATCCGGCAATGGCATCTGTACGAGTAATTACTGAACCAACTATTAACCCTGGTCGCATCTTTGGCTATCTCTTCGGTGCTTTTGGCGAACAGGGGATGGCAGCAGTTAATAATCTAGAAGATGTCATCGGTGGACATATTTGGGTAGGAATACTCTGTATTGTCGGGGGATTTTGGCACATTCTCACCAAGCCCTTTTCTTGGGCGAAAAAGATACTGTTTTGGTCTGGTGAGGCTTACCTATCCTATAGTCTGGGCGCTCTGGCTTACATGGGTTTGTTGGCAGCTTATTTTGTAACGGTCAATGATACCGTTTATCCCACAGTTTTCTATGGCCCGTTGGGATTGAGTACTACTGCATCGGGAGCAATTACGGTTCGCACTTGGCTAGCAACTAGTCACTTTGCTCTGGCGGTTGTATTTTTAGCTGGTCATATCTGGCACGCTTTGAGGGTACGTGTCATAGCGGCTGGACTTGATTTTCAGCAGGGAGTTGTCAATCCTGCGGGAATGCCGGAAATCGGGAATCTCTATACGCCAGTCAATGCTTCGGATATCACGCTGAAGTTTTTAGCAAATCTTCCTATTTACCGTCAAGGCTTGTCTTCTTTTTCACGGGGGCTGGAAATTGGTATGGCCCACGGCTACTTCTTGATTGGCCCATTTGTCAAGTTAGGCCCGTTGCGGGATACGGAGTTGGCGAATCAAGCAGGGTTACTGGCCACAATCGGTTTGCTGTTAATTTTATCGATTTGTTTGTGGCTGTATGGCAGTGTATCGTTCCAAGGGCGCAAACCTGCCCAAGGGGAGCTACCGGAAAATATGAAAACAGCTAAGTCTTGGAGTGAATTCAATGCTGGGTGGACAGTAGGTAGCTGTGGAGGAGCTTTGTTTGCTTTCCTGCTGCTAACCAATAGCAGTTTGTTTTTCTGAGTTGCACGAACTAGGCAAATAAGTATCCTTGCGTCAATTATTGCGATCGCAATAGCGGGTCTTTGCACCATCGCAGAATCACACATCATATATATCAGGTGGAAATATGTCGAAGAAAATTGGTCTGTTTTACGGTACTCAAACTGGCAACACTGAATCTGATGCTGAAAAAATTCGGGATGAGTTTGGTGGTGATCTTGTAACATTACATCCCATTTACGAGGCAGATACTACCACTTTTGATGAGTATGAATTGCTGATTATTGGCTCTCCCACTTGGGATATTGGTCAACTTCAGAGCGATTGGGAAAGCTTTTTGCCTGATCTGGATGAAATAGATTTTAGTGGTAAGTTGGTTGCTTATTTTGGCGATGGCGACCAGTATGGCTATGCCGATAATTTCCAGGATGCAATGGGAATTTTGGAAGAAAAGATTTCCCAGCGAGGCGGTAAAACAGTTGGCTATTGGCCAACTGAGGGATATGACTTTGAGAATTCTAGAGCTTTGAAAAATGGCAAGTTTGTCGGATTGGCACTTGATGAAGGTAGTCAATCTGATTTAACAGATGAGCGAATTAAAACTTGGGTTGCTCAGTTGAAGACAGAATTTGGTTTGTAGAAAATCTTGGGTGCGGGAGATCCCCGACTTTTTATAGAAGTCGGGGATCTGACAACTAGTGAAATTGATAATTTAGTAGTTATAGGTCTTTATGTCTGATTCATTTGATGTTCTGTGGTTAAGTGCCAGTACTGCTTTACAGCGTTTTGATAAACCATTACTTGAATATTTATCTGGGTATATAAGCGTCGCCCAGTGGGAATACCAGCAAACTAAAGATGAAGCCAGTTCCATAGATCAAGCTGTAGAGTTGCTATATGACTTTTTAGAATGGCGCGATCGCCCCGTGCATTTAGTCGGTCATGGGATGGGTGGTGCGATCGCCTTAATCTTTGCTCGGCGATTTCCCCAAAAAGTGCGATCGCTAACTCTGCTGGCTGTAGCTACTCAACCTGCAAACAATTGGCACGCTCACTATTACTTTCAACGACAACTTTTTAGCATCAGCCGTGAGCTAGTCTTAGCAAGCAACGTTCGGAGTCTATTTGGAAATCAACCGCCTCATACCGCTAAGAAGTTAGTCGCTGCTTTAGATAAAGATTTAGAACAATCTCCCTCACCACACTCTTTATTTAAGTTAGTCTATTTACCCAAAGGTGGAGTTTCTATGCCAATGATGGTATGTGGTAGCAAGAGTGATCCGGTAGTCAACCCACTTGCATTGCGTGACTGGTTGAATTGGTTTAAGCCAGAAGATAAGCTCTGGGAATGCCCACAAGGATATCATTTTTTTCATTACTTCTATCCTCAACAGGTTGGCGAACAGATTTTGAGTTTCTGGCAACACCACCATCCCCATCTACTGGAAGCTTCTGCACTGTCTTTTAGCACTTCTACAAGTTATTCATGAAGGCATAAAGCAGAATAACCCACGCTTAAAAAGAATATTTCCTTAGTAGTTCGAGCGGTGATAGTTAGTATTGTCGCTCCGCTTGCGTTGCCCATTTTTTCTCCAGTTTTAATGATTACATTTTGTAAAGAGCCGATCTAAATAAGAATTATTTTCAATAGACTAAATTTGTAATCTCAATAATTGGTAACTAGCTATCAATAAGCAGAGCGGATGGCAAGAAGTGATATCTGAGGACAATCGGTAACGCCTGCGGTGAATTGGAATAATCTTTCTTTCCTTGGATAAAAGCTTCGCGTCTCCTGTGGTAGCACTCACACGACATTTAACTGCTGAAACAAAAACCAAATAATTGAGTATTATTAGCAACAACTACTAATTGCTTAACAATGCAGACATACGGCAATCCCAACCTCAAATTTGATTGGTGGACTGGTAACGCCCGCTTCGCCAATCTCTCTGGCTTATTTATCGGCGCTCATGTGGCACAAGCAGCGTTGACGACGCTCTGGGCTGGGGCGTTTACATGGTTTGAAATCTCCCGCTACAATCCCGAAATACCGATGGGCGAACAGGGGTTGATTTTGCTTCCCCACTTAGCTACCTTGGGTTTTGGCGTGGGTGCAGGTGGTCAGGTAGTCGATACTTACCCTTATTTCGTTATCGGCGCTTTACACTTAATTTCTTCTGCTGTGCTTGGTGCAGGCGCACTTTTCCACACCTTCAAAGCTCCAAAAAACTTAAAAGACGCAACTGGTCGCGCTCGGAAATTTCACTTTACATGGGACGACCCGAAAAAACTTGGTTTTATCTTAGGACATCACCTGATTTTCTTGGGATTAGGTGCTTTACTCCTGGTAGGAAAAGCCATGTTCTGGGGAGGATTGTACGACTCGACAATTCATGATGTGCGAGTTGTCACCGACCCCACCCTCAACCCCCTGGTTATTTATGGCTATCAAACCCACTTTGCCACAGTTAACAACTTAGAAGATTTAGTCGGCGGTCATATCTATGTAGGCTTGTTACTCATTGGCGGCGGTATTTGGCATATCCTCATAGAGCCTTTACCTTGGGCGAAAAAGCTTTTAATTTTCTCCGGTGAAGCCATCCTTTCCTACTCATTGGGCGGTATTGCTTTAGCGGGATTTGTTGCAGCTTACTTTTGTGCGGTGAATACCTTAGCTTATCCCGTGGAATTTTATGGCTCGACCTTGGAAGTAAAACTTGGAGTTAGCCCTTATTTTGCCGACAGCATTAAGTTAGCTAACGGTGGTTACACTTCCAGAGCATGGTTAGCAAATGCCCATTTCTTCTTGGCTTTCTTCTTCTTGCAAGGTCATCTGTGGCACGCGCTACGAGCAATTGGTGTTGACTTTAGCCGAATTGAAAGGGCAATAAATGCCATTGGTAGCGAATCGTAAAATAATTTTAGATTTTAGATTTTGGATTTTAGATTATGACAATCCAAAATCCAAAATCCAAAATCCAAAATGCTCATAAGGGTATTTAATTATGACAATTACAACTGATAGAACCTTAGCAGCAGACACAAATTTATCGTGGTTAGTGGGTAATGCTCGTTTAATTGATTTATCTGGTCAATTATTAGGCGCTCACATTGCTCATGCAGGATTAATTATGTTTTGGGTAGGAGCAATCACAATATCTGAAGTTACACGTTTTGTTCCTAGCATCCCAATGTATGAACAGGGATTGACTTTGTTACCCCACT
Source organism: Nostoc sp. CALU 546 (assembly GCF_048836525.1). Taxonomy (NCBI): domain Bacteria; kingdom Bacillati; phylum Cyanobacteriota; class Cyanophyceae; order Nostocales; family Nostocaceae; genus Nostoc; species Nostoc sp. CALU 546. Next base: position 21,347 of record NZ_JAWJTF010000080.1, on the reverse strand, counting down.
TAGCAACTTTGGGCTGGGGTGTAGGTGCTGGAGGTGAAGTAGTCGATACCTATCCCTATTTTGTAATTGGCATTTTGCATTTAGTTGCATCTGCTGTGTTGGGTGCAGGTGGACTTTTTCATGTTTTTCGCGCTCCGGCAATTTTATATAATGCCGGTGGACAGGCGGCAAGATTTCACTATGAATGGAATGACCCCAAGCAATTGGGTTTAATTTTAGGTCATCACTTAATTATTCTGGGTTTGGGAGCATTTTTGTTAGTGCTAAAGGCAATGTTTTTTGGCGGAATTTATGATACTAATTTCGGTAATGTCCGCCTAATTAGCAATCCTAATTTAAACCCAGAAATAATTTTTGGCTACTTAGTTGGTCTGAAAGATGGTAACTGGACTCCTTTGGGGATGGCAAGTGTTGATAATTTAGAAGATGTCATTGGTGGTCACATTTGGATTGGCTTCATTTTAATTGCTGGTGGCGTTTGGCATATTCTTGTACAACCTTTTAGCTGGATAAGACGAATTTTACCAATTGATAATGGTGAAGAAATTCTTTCTTATAGCTTGCTAGGTTTAGCTTTAATGGCTTGGATTTCTGCCGCTTTTGTGGGATACAACACGACAGTTTTTCCGAGAGAATTTTACGGTTCAGAACGTCTAGGATTGGCAGATATTCAGTTCTTTCTTGGTGTTGTGGCTTTCTTAGGTTTTGTTTGGCACTATTGGCGATCGTCTCGTCAAATAAAGACGCGATGAATCAAGACGCGATGAATTGCGTCTCTACAAATGGTCTTTTCAAATTGGTATTACCTTAATTAAGTTTCGCTCAACACTAGCTAAATAAAGTCTTATGCCTGCGGTGAAAAGCAGTAGACTGCGGGCATTTTTTTGGAATTTTTATGAGGATGACTCATGTTAAGTATGATTTTGTGTGCTTTTTGCACTTGGACAATAATGATTCTATTTATTGGTAGTGTCTGGTTAACTTTAAAAAAAGGAATAATTCATTTAAAAACGCTGCATGACATTCCTTGCTCTGGTTGTGAATATTTCACCAACGACTACCGCCTTAAATGTACTGTACACCCAAAAAAGGCTTGTTCTGAGCAAGCGATCGCTTGTATTGATTTTGAGCCGAAAACTTCTGCCTGTAATGCTTGCAACAAGGGGCGGCGAAAGCTTTATTGAATTTATTTGATTAATCGTTCTGTGAGATACAAGAGTGCGATGTCTGACGACAAGCCTCACGGCTACGCTTTTGGTATTGGCGCTGCGATCGCTAATTATTGATGGTTCATCCTCTCAAGCTGGGTGTAATCATTCGGATAGGCGTTCTCGAAAATAAAGGCGATATAAATTACAAAGGCATTGAACTTTATTTTCTTTAAATTCAATTAACCCCAGACTGCGTAATTTAAAACTTTGTGCAGAGTCTAACTTCACAGGAATATCACTCTCAATCACTTTTTTCATCGCTGCTTTTAACAATTTGTCTTCTTCCAGCAATGAAAGATAGGGATGTAAAAAGCCTCTAAATAATCCCTCATCAGTGGGAGCAACTTTCAAGAACTGTTCTAAAGTTAAATTACCTGTGGCAATTTGATAAAGAGCAGTCCTTAATAAATAAGGATGACCATCAATCATTCCCCTTAATTGTCCGATTTCTGTATCTGACCAATTTAATTGATGTCGTTGGACTAATTCTTTTACTTGTGTGGCGTTGAATTCTCCTATTTCGACAGATAAGCCCACATTAAAAGGCGATTGATTGACATTTAGAGAAACATATACTTCTTGAGAATGAGCAATTACTAAACGCAATTTTTGCCAGATTTCTTCGTTTTTACCGTTTTCATGCCAAGCTCTGAGTAGAGCAAAAAATTCTTGAGCGATTTCGGGATAAGGAAAAATTTTATCAATATCATCTAAGCCTAATACAAGGGGAACATCAAGATTTTTTAATAAATAGTCTTTTAAATAGTTAGTACAGTTAACTTGACTGCTTAAGCGTCTTTTCCAAGATTGATCTATTTTATCTTCTAGCCCTAATTCATAACTCAAAGTTGCACAAAATGCCTGTAAGAAATTATTGAGATCGGTAAGATTTTCTTGACTCCATAAATTAAGAGAAACTGTGCGATAACCTTTTTGTTTACTATGGTTAACAATACGGCTCATTAAAGAAGTTTTCCCCATCTTTTGCGGCGCTTTGATGCGGATTAACGCCCCTGGTTGGAGGATAGACTCATAACATTTAATTTCCACCTCTGGACGCTCGATATAAAAAGGGGAGTTAAGAGGAACTTGACCATCAGGATTTTCATAAGTCACTGACGAGTTGTTCTGTTTTACTTTTGATGTTGATTGTTCAACAATGCCTAGATTAATCAGCAATTGTTGCTTAATAAACTGACTCACTCCCTTGTAGACTAAATTCTCTGTTGATTTTGGCTTGGTGATAGAAAGATGGTCGTCATCTGTAGCGGTAGGTTGGACATCTTTGATGCCTGGATTAGCACTATCTGGGTCTACAACTAAAAAACCTTGAGTGGGCTTAGTTTCAAAATAAACTTTTGTAGTAATTTCCAAAAAATCAACATTTTGCCGATACCACTCATTAAGTTGACGCAGTTGGGGAATATGTGCTTTCAATTCATTAACACTAACAGTGGTTCGTGCCAAAATACCAATTTTATCGACTAAGTTAGCGAGATGAGAACCAGTGTGAGGAGTGGATAGAAATACAATGCCTTTTGTCTGTTCAATAACTGCTGTTTTTTTAAATGTCTGAGCATTACGCAGCATTTCTTTGATTAATAATCCACCCATACTATGAGCAATAAAAATTATTGGGTATTTTCCAAAATCATAAACTTCTAAATATTCTTGTAAATTACTAGCTCTATCAAAAAGTGGCATTGTTGAACCTCTCCACTCAAAGGGTTCAGCTTTGTAACCAAAAGACCAAATACCTAAATCTGGTCTTTCTTGTGCAAGCCACGTTAACCAGAAATTATCATCGTTGCGTAGTTCTTGCGGATGCCAAGTTCCTCGTGCGTGACCACCTAACCCGTGAACAAAAATCACATCCCCGCGCCGCTTAGGGTTGTCACATCCCGATATTTTGATTAAACCAGTCATCTCTGCGGGTTCAGGTTTTGGGATTTTAGAAAAAATGTTAAAGGGCATAGATATTATGGGGAGGATTAGAGGATGACAAGTTCTTTTTATGCCACGATCGCAGCGCGACTTAAAACTAGGATACAGCGATCGCGTCACTACTCGGACTACGGTGTACACATAAGTCGTATCACCCCCCTTAATCCCCCCTTATAAAGGGGGGAAATAAGATTTCCGGTTCCCTCCCCTTTACAAGGGGAGGGTTAGGGTGGGGTAAAACCGGTTTAACAACTTGGCATCCGGCTTTTTTAGCGTTGGGTAAAACTTTGAATAGAATGTGCTGCTAAATATCAGGGTTTTTGTAAGAAGTACAAACCAAAAGCGAAAACAGAAAAACGCTATTTTTGGGGTAATCAATTTTTGCCTAAAGTAATTAAAGGCAAAGCTAAAAAAGCATCACCAGGACAGATGCGATTGCCTTGGGATAGTTGGCAGGCAAGTAATCCAGAAATTGTTGATGTGGCTGAGAAATTTATTTTTGCTAATTGTTATAATCCGCAAGTTGCAGGGATGATTTTTAGAGATCACAGTCAATGATTTGAGATGAAGATAGGAGCAGTGTCTCTATTTATCACTAAATATGTCTTTTTTAGAAGAATTTGCTACTTACTGGTAATATCAACGACTCTAAATTCGCTCTTCTCAATTCCCTTTATGTTGTTTGTTTTTTTCTTTGGGTTGTGCATTGCCTAGTGCCAGGTATCGAATCTCCCAAAGTCTTATTACTGCGTGGAAAATATCCCATAAAGAAATCTTTACAATTCTCTGAAAGCCTTATCGGTTAAAATTTACAAGTCTCTGCAAGAAGAGAAGAGTACCACGTCGACGTCCACAACCGGAACCGTCCCAGCACCCGAAAACGAAACCACGCCCCCTATCGTCGAATCTCCAAAAGGGAGTTCTCCTTTCATCGATAATTCCCCCTCTCCATCTCCCTTCAGGTTCATGGGTAATTCCTCATATCTTCTCCACTCTCCATCCTTTCCTCTCCATCCCACATTTTTTTCATAATCATCATACCCTTTCGAGTTCCAATTTTTCCATTCTCCCTTCTCCCAATCAAAATCAAGAGAATTGCCACTAGCCAAATATATTTTTTTCTGGACACTATAACCAAAATACCCCTTAGAGTTATTTACCCAAAGTGTATCTAGTTGTTTTAAATCCTTACAATTAAAGTTTTTGACATCAATTAAATTTAAATAGCCTTGTTCTTCCTTTCCTGCTGAATAGAGAATAAACTGCCAATTTTTTGAATCCGCCTCCTTCCATCGATGTTCCTGCATTAAATAATCTAATTCATTCAATAAATGATCCTTTAAAGATTGAGCATAAACTGTATTTGAGCCGTCTAATTCTTTAAGTTGACGATAAAGCAAAGCCACAATATCAGCATTGCCATTGTAGAGAATATTTAAGTCTAAGGTAAATAAATCAACATTAGATTTAAACTTAGATTTCAGACTACTGATATAATCAAATGCTTTCTTATAATCTGCTAAAGCCTTAGATTGATTTGAACGTTCCTCTAATTTAGCTTTAACGTAGTTAATATAAACTAAAGTAGCTAAATTATCAGGATTTTTATCAATTATATTTTCTATTATTGATAATTCTTCCAGGCTTTTAGTAAAATTTATTTCAGCCTTTTCTAAATCTTTTTTTTGATTTTGATCGCTTTCAGCATCAGCTAGATATTGATACCCTAAAACCAGCGAACTATTTAACAAAGCCTCTTTTAGCTGAAAATTATTAATTTTCTTCTGCAAAACTAAACCTGCAATATTCAAAGACTGATTGGCTTCGTTTGTTTTTCCCTTTTGTTGCAATTGAGAAGCCACTGCTGAAAGTTTTCTAATTTTATCAATAGATTGGTTGAGTTCATTTGTATTTTTGTGAGCAGTTTGCAACTGGATAAATGCACCTATACCTAACAAACCTGTAATCCCTAAAGTCACAGATAAAACCACCACTCCAAAACGCATTCTTTTCTTAGCAGTTACCAATTGCTTTTCAGCTTCCTGTTTAGCTTTTGCTTCAATTTGTCTAGCCTTTTCTGCGGCTTCCTTTTCTTTCCTTTCTCTTTCTAATTCTGCTTGTCTTTCTGTTTTTGCTAGTTCCTCTTCTCGCTCTCGTTTACGACTAGCTGCTAAAAATTCCAAATCCTGAAAACCTAAGCTTTTATTCTTTGCCCAAGCATCCGCTTCTGCTAAAGCATTTTCTCTCAATAACCGAGACTCATCCTGTTTTCCTGATAATATCCACTGACGATAATTCTCTGCATAAGGACGCAAACTGGCTAAAGTTTTCTCAATCCAGAAGTTGTCAAAAATGGTTTGATAAATCAGGTTATAAACCTTTAATTTACTCTCCTTTTTAACAACGATTCCCGCTAACTGTAAATCACTCTGTTCAATACTACTATCAATATCAATTCCGCGCGATTGCCATACTTGTTGATATAAATCTAATAAGTATGCTGCTTTCTGTTCATCTCTTTTTAAGATTCTATCCCGAATTGTTCTAAAATGTTCTGGTTCATCTTGAGATTCCCAATTCTGAATCACTCTATTTCTGACTAAATTCTCTACAAAAGGAGCTTCTTCACCTGGGGGAATTATAGTTGCAGATTTACGGACAAATTCACAGACTTTCTGGGTCAAAAATGGCTGCCCTCCAGTCCAGTCTAGAATCGCTTTTAGTACGGTTTCCGGGTTGCTACTTTGTCCAGATAATCCGTTTATTAAAGGTAAAGCTTCTGCAAATTCAAATCCGGTTAATTCAATTCCTTTGCCAATATTAAAAGGAGTGCGTTTTTTATCTCGAATTAACTCAGAAGGGGTAGCAACTCCCAAAAGCACAAAAGTAATGCGTTGATATTCAGGATTATCAACTCTTTGATTAAACAAAGCTCGAATTAAAGCAAAAAAATCATCAACACGAAATTTTAAACTGAGAATACTATCAATTTCATCTATAAAAATAACAATCTGTGTGGAAACTAATTTTAGTAATTTGTCAATAAATTTACCAAAAATCTGCACATCAGAAAATCGTGAATTTTCTTCCCATAACTCATCTATATCAAACTGCTCACCTAAGTTTAAACTTTGAGAACGAGAAATAGTATCAATAATCCCAGAATACCATTGTTCAGACTTTAGCCCTGATGTCCCAATTAAGGTTAAATCAATAGATACACAAGCAATTTCTTCATTTTGTAACCTTTGCATTGTACGGACACGCAAACTGGATTTACCCATTTGTCGAGAGTTCAAAACAAAACAAAACTCTCCAGCTTTCACAGCTTGATACAAATCTGCATCAGCTTGGCGTGTGACGTAGGTAGGTGCATTAGCAGGAAGACTACCACCAAATTGATATTGATAATCTTGGGGAACAGGCGAATTTATAGTCATACTTTATATGGCTAATAGTTTAAATTATACCTAGAAATCGTTTTGAGGTACTTCAAAGTCGTTTTGAGGTACTTCAAAGTCGTGTTGAGGTACTCCAAAGTCGTTTTGAGGTACTTCAAAGTCGTTTTGAGGTACTCTAAAGTCGTTTTGAGGTACTCTAAAGTCGTTTTGAGGTACTCCAAAGTCGTTTTGAGGTACTTCAAAGTCGTTTTGAGGTACTCCAAAGTCGTGTTGAGGTACTTCAAAGTCGTGTTGAGGTACTTCAAACTTTGTCGCACCGCGATCAAGTACCACAAAATGCTCGTGTAGGCAGACTCAGTTACAACGGACAAAATTTTCGTACTCCTCTTGTGTTCCCAGTGGTATCTTTAATGCATTCGGCTATAACCCAAAGATGCTGTGCAAGTAAAGATTTAAACGAATTCAGAGGTTAGTTCATGGATTTTCTCTCGGATACCGTTGCCCTATCGCGGATGCAGTTTGCACTGACGGCGATCTTTCACATGCTATGGCCTGTTCTCACCACTGGGATGGGGATTTATCTGGTCATCGTCGAAGGAATGTGGCTCAAAACACGCAATCCCGATTACTACTATCATGCTCGTTTTTGGGCAAAGTTATATGTGTTGAACTTCGGTATTGGTGTAGCATCCGGTTTGCCGATGGAGTTTCAATTTGGCACGAACTGGGCACCGTTTTCCGAAGCAGTAGGCGACTTTTTTGGCAGCATTTTAGGCTTTGAGGCTTCGATGGCATTCATGCTAGAAGCTGGATTTTTGGGCATTATGCTGTTTGGCTGGGAACGAGTCAACCCAGTAATTCACTATTTTGCCACGATTATGGTTGCCTTTGGCGCAAACCTATCTACCTTCTGGATTTTAGCGGCAAATTCTTGGTTGCAGACCCCAGCAGGAGGGGAAATGGTCAACGGAAAGTTTGTTGTGGATGATTACTTTCAGGCAATCTTAAATCCCTTCATGCTCAACAGCGTCTCGCACATGTTTTTGGCGACGCTGGAAACTTCTCTGTTTGTGATTGGGGGAATTAGCGCCTGGTATATTCTCAATAACCGTCATGAGGCTTTCTTTGGGCGATCGCTTAAAATTGTCTTGGCAACAGCGATCGCTGTCACCCCATTACAAATCTATATCGGACACCTCAGCGCCGAGCAAGTAGCAGATTATCAGCCTACCAAACTCGCGGCGATGGAAGCTAAGTGGGAAACTAGTCCAGCCGGACAGCCCGCGCCCTGGAGTGTGGTGGCATTACCTAATAACCAGACTGAGCAAAATGACTGGGAAATCTCAATTCCCAACGGCTTAGGCTACATTTTGGAATTCAAACAGAACCTATCTAAACCCGTTCTCGGACTGAAACATTGGAAGCCTGAAGATCGCCCCCGGATGGTGGGTTTGATTTATTATTCCTTCCGTATTATGAGCGGCATTGGCTTCTTCTTAGCTGGATTGATGGGTATCAGTGTAATTCAGTGGTTGCGGGGGAAACTCTCAGCAGAGGCGATCGCCGGGCAGAAATGGCTACTACGAATCTGGATTTTGGCGGCTCCACTGGGCTACATCGCCGTCGAATCAGGCTGGATTGTGCGTTGTGTTGGGCGACAACCTTGGGTGCTTTATGGGCAAATTCGCACAGCAGACGGAGTTTCCCACCTACCTGCTAGTGAGGTGTTAACATCGCTGGTGCTTTTTGCTGGAATTTATACAGCCCTGTTTATTTGTGCCTTATTCTTTGGTAGTCGAATCATTCGTCAAGGCCCGAATCTGGAACTTCCGGTTCCAGGCGTTGACACCGAACCTGTCGCAGAAACTACTCCGGCTGAATTTGTTCCAGATCAACGTCCTGTTGAAGCAGAACAATGAGGAGTAGTGATGAGTTCCGAGTTCCGAGTTCCGAGTGCTGAGTTCCGTTAGCAGTAGGGGGGCTTTAGCCAGTACTTTTTCTTCCCTACGGGACGCTACGCGAACACGCAGAACTCAACACTCAATACTCAACACTTAATACTCAACACTCAATACTCAATACTCAGCACTCAGCACTGACTAAGGTAACTGTATGGAGAATCTAGAACACTTTTTAGCGCAGGTTTGGTTTGTAATTTTGGCTCTGTTTTTATTTCTCTACGTCATGTTAGACGGGTTTGATTTAGGCGTGGGCATCCTATCGCTAACCAGTTCCGATGACGACCGACGCGACATTTTAATGACGAGTTTGGGTAATGTTTGGGATGCCAATGAAACCTGGTTGGTGTTGATGGGGGGTGCGTTGTTTGGGGCATTTCCTCTGGCTTATGGCACCATTTTAAATGCGCTCTACATTCCCATTTTTGGGATGATCTTTGGCTTGATTTTTCGGGCTGTGGCCTTTGAGTTTCGAGAGCATTCTACAAACAAAGTATTTTGGAATGTGGCGTTTGGAGTCGGTAGTTTCATGGCGGCGCTATTTCAAGGATTTGCCTTGGGCACCATTTTAGAAGGCATTAAGGTGGATGAAGCGGGTCACTTTATCGGCAGTATGTGGGATTGGTTCGATTGGCGATCGCTCCTGGTTGCCTTGACATTAATCCAGGGTTATGTGTTGATTGGCTCCACCTATCTCATCTTAAAAACTGAGGGAGAACTGCAAACATCCCATTACCGCACAGCAAAACTCGCTGCTTGGACAACGCTCTTAGGTGCAATCTTAATCACGATCGCTACCCCTGTTGTGTATGAAAATGCCAGAGCAAAGTTATTTCATCAGCCAGAAGTGTATCTATTTTCAATCATTCCAGTGTTAGGTGTGCTGCTGATTTGGTTATTGATTCAAAGCCTGAACCGCAAAGCAGAAACTACTCCCCTCGTTTGGACAGTGCTGCTTTTTCTACTTAGCTTTGTGGGGTTAGGATTAGTTGTTTTTCCCTATATCATCCCACCAGGTATTACCATTTATCAGGCAGCGGCAGCACCTAGTGCATTAGTCTTCATGATTATTTTCATTGGATTTCTTATTCCCATTATGTTGTTTTACAACATCTACAATTACATTGTGTTTCGAGGGAAAGTAGCAGGCACACATTATGGAGAGTAGGTTACACAATAAAGACGCGAGAACCATCACAAAGACGCGATAAATCGCCGTCTCTACAATAATCAGTCTTTTGTAGAGACGGCGATTTATCGCGTCTTTGTGATGGTTCTCGCGTCTCTTGCCTTAACCGAAGAGCCAAAGGGTTTAGGACAGCTTCACAAATAAATGGTGTCTATCCAAAATTTAAAATCTAAAATTTGGTAGATTTGTGTTTCTCTGTTGATTAATTTTAGGGAAATATTGCCAACTCAGTTTCCGGATCAAAAAAGTGAATTTTCTCTGGAGTTAGCGATAACCAAAGTTGCTCACCAGGTTGTACAAATCTGTCTGGTGGTATTCGCACTTGTAGGAAATTGGCTGTAGCAGCAGGTTGGGAACCAGGTTCGGCAATCTTAACAGTGAGAAAGGAATCGTTGCCGAGATTCTCTACCAAATCTACCTGCACTGGTAGATTTTTAGTGGCAGGCATACTCAAGTTCAAATGTTCTGGACGAATGCCTAAAATTAGAGTTTTCCGATCATATTTTTGTAGAGCTTTTCCCCAGACTTCGGGGAGAGTAAAACGAAGCTGGGAATGAGTAATCAACTGTGGAGCATGAAATTCTACAGGAATAAAATTCATTGGTGGTGAACCAATGAACTCTGCTACAAAAAGATTGGCAGGACGGTTATAAAGTTCTAGGGGAGAAGCAACTTGCTGAATTTTACCCTCAGACATAATCGCAATGCGATCGCCCATTGTCATCGCTTCGGTTTGATCGTGGGTGACGTAAATTGTTGTTGTTCCCAGTTGGCGCTGCAATTTGACAATTTGGGCGCGGGTTTCGGCCCGGAGTTTGGCATCTAAGTTAGAAAGTGGCTCATCCATTAAGAATACTTGGGGGTCACGTGCGATCGCTCGTCCCAATGCAACCCGTTGTCTTTGTCCGCCAGATAGCTGTTTGGGTAAGCGATTCAGCAATGTTTCAATTTGCAACAGTTGAGCAACACTACGCACCTGCTCATTCACCGCTCGTTCTTTGTCAGAAATGTAGCGCAATCCTTTAGGTAACTTTCTGGTCGCTCCCACAAAAAGATTTTCCGCCCAGGTGGGGAGTGGGGAAGGTGGGGCCCCCTCTGGGGATAAGGGGTAATGGGGAGTGGGGAGTGGAGAATGCTGATTTTCCCTATTCCCTATTCCCCATTCCCTATTCCCTAATTCCCTGCGGCGTAACCCAAAGGCGATGTTGTCATACACCGTCATGTGGGGATAGAGGGCGTAATTTTGGAACACCATTGCGATGTCGCGTTCCTTGGGCGGTAGGTCATTGATTAAGCGATCGCCTATCCAAATATTACCGCCAGTCATCACTTCTAACCCGGCGATTAACCGCAGCAGAGTGCTTTTACCACAACCAGAAGGGCCCACCAGCACCATAAACTCACCATCTGCGATCGTCAGGTTAATTCGCCGCAAGACGTTGACACTTCCCGCACGCTCTTGCACTGCATCATTCTCCCCAGATGTGAGGGGAGATTGCGTTTGTGAGGTAACACTTTCCCCTTTACGTGGGGAAAAACTTTTATAAACGTTTTCTAAAACAACTTGAGACACAACTAATTTGGGGATTGAGCATGGGGCAAAACAGTTCCGAGTTCCGAGTTCCCAGTCCTGAGTAAAGAAATGAGATTCCCCACTCAGCACTCAGCACTCATTACTCAGGACTCTTAAGGGGCATTGGACAAAGGACAAATGACTAATGACCAATGACCAATGACCAATGACAGTTTAGCGCCCATCATAATACACGTTCTATGTAAATACGAAAAGTTAAAAAAACAGCTTGCACCATTAAAAGCAAATTACCCTAAATTTTAGGGCTGTCAGGAGGTGTTGTGATGAATACCGATATACCTAAAAATCTTTCCCAAGATCCAAGTATTAACCTTATCCATGACATTGTAGACGTACAAACCACAGATTGTTGCATTGTGGGTGGAGGCCCAGCAGGAGCAGTATTGGCGCTGTTGTTAGCGCGTCAAGGTATTTCTGTGATGCTGCTGGAAGCACACAAAGACTTCGATCGCGATTTTCGCGGCGATACGATTCATCCATCGGTGATGGAAATTATGGAGGAATTGGGACTTAGCGATCGCTTACTAGAACTCCCTCATGCCAAAATGCGCCAAATTAGGGTTAAAACTCCTCAAGATACTGTCACTTTGGCAGATTTTAGTCATCTGAAAACCCACTACCCCTACATTACGATGCTTCCACAGGTGAAATTTTTGGAGTTCATCACCCAAGAAGCGCGAAAATATCCTAGTTTTCATCTGGTGATGGGTGCGAATGTACAAGAATTAATTACCGAAAATGGTGTAATTAAAGGTGTCCGCTATCGGGGAGACGGTGGTTGGCATGAAATCCGGGCAATACTGACAGTGGGTGCAGATGGTCGCCACTCACGTTTACGCCATCTGGGTGAGTTTGAGTCAATTGAAACCTCACCACCAATGGATATCCTTTGGTTTCGCCTACCCCGTCAGCCAGAAGATCCAGAGGGAGGAATGGGGCGCTTTGGTCAAGGTAAAATTATCGCTATGCTTGACCGTGGTGATGAGTGGCAACTTGCTTATGTTATCCCCAAGGGAGGCTATCAACAACTGCGGGCTGAGGGTTTGGAGGAATTAAAAAAATCTGTTGTCGAAGTAGTGCCAGAATTCCAGCAACGCATCCACAATTTACATGATTGGTCACAAATAGCTTTTCTCTCAGTCGAGTCCAGTCGTGTCAAACGTTGGTATCTTCCGGGAATCTTACTCATTGGTGATGCAGCTCATATAATGTCCCCTGTGGGTGGAGTTGGCATTAATTACGCGATTCAAGATGCTGTCGTCGCAGCTAATGTACTCAGCAAACCCCTCAAGAATCAACATATAGAACCCCGCGACCTAGCAAAAGTACAGCGTCAACGCGAGTTGCCCACACGCATCATTCAGGCGTTTCAAACTTTTATCCAAAAGCGGGTATTTGCCCCGGTTCTCACCTCAAATCGCACCTTTGTACCACCTGCGTTTTTGCGCTTACCTATCTTGCGCGACCTTCCAGCCAGGTTGATTGCCTTCGGTATTTTCCCCTCTCACGTCAAGACTTAATTTTTGCCAAGAATTTTTTCTATTTGATGAATGAGTGGTACAATTATACTACTCTATGCAGAATTTAATGCTCATTCAGTCAAGCGAGGGTGGCGAACAGTATACTCAATGCTGTTCAAAATGATCGCTTGGCTTTTATGCTAGAAAGGACTAAAAACCCAGACATTATTAAAAAATGCAAACAATTAAACATATCTAGATATTAATTGGCACTACATAGAAAAACCCCCTCTTTTTCAATCAGTACTTTTTGCAGTCAGGAGTAATTTTAATGAACAGCTGCGTTTTGATGGCGGAAATTATTAACGAGCCGCAACTCCGCTATACAGCGGATAATTTAGGAGTCACGGAAATGCTGGTTCAGTTTCCCAATTCCCAGAAACCAGAAGATCCGCCAGCTACTCTGAAAGTTGTCGGCTGGGGAAATTTAGCGACAGAAATTCAGCAAAACTACCACCAAGGCGATCGCGTCATCCTGGTAGGACGTTTAGGTATGACTACTGTTGAGCGTCAAGAAGGTTTTAAAGAAAAACGCGCTGAATTAACAGTGCAACAAATTCAACCTGTTGGAGGTAGTTTTAATACTGATCCATTACCCTCAGCAACCGCAACTCCATCATTCACTGAAACGGCTCCACGACAAACATCTTCAGCATCTCGTCCTCCACAGAAAGACGTTAGCAGTTACGAGTCACCACGCCCAACACCTACCCCAGCGACAAATCCGGTTGGCGTTACCCCCCAACCGACAAGTTACGAACCCGCACCCCAACCCACAAATTATGAGCGAACCACTTATCCCGCAGTGAAGGAGGAAGAACCAGATCCAGATGATATTCCCTTCTAAAGTTGGTAGTTGAAGAAGAATGCAGAATTCAGAATTCAGAATTCTGAATCAAGACGCTCGATAGCGACACGCAAAGCGAATCCTTGAGTGTCGGACTTGCTTGCAGTCGGCGCTATCCGCTTTTTCGTACAGAATACCCAACTGAATTCTGACTCCTGACTCCTGAATTCTGTTGGATAAAACTTGGCTTGCAAGCGCTAACTCACAGTAATTCCAAGGGATTGGACAATCAAAGAGCGATCGCCTCTACCTAGGGGGACAATCCTCTAACAGTGAGTGGGTAAGGGAAGGCAGGGGAAAAAATAAACAAGTGTATAAGCAATCCGTTTCGGTAGTAAAAAGTACTAAAAATTTCTCTTTACTCCCCTGCCCCCCTGCTTCCCCAGCTCCCCCTGCCTATTTCACGAGGATCTCACTTTTTCGCGTTGCTCCCCTACCTAGTACAGCACGGCGGAAATAAACCACCCATTACCAATCAACAAAAACCTTACGCTGTCTTCATTTTTAATTTTTAATTTTTAATTTTTAATTCCGCCTTGCGGTACTAGTTTCCCACCCCTTCGCCGGTTTGGGTGGGCACCAAAAGAGGTTTTTACTAGACACACCAAGGGATTCTAGAATTCCTCGCATCACTTCTGTGCAATACATCCAGTGTCCCAAATCGTCATACATGCGATCGGGATTAAACTCGACATTGTAGTGCAGCACATTGGGGAGGTCTAAAAACTCATCATCGCTTTGGGGAGAAAGAAGCAGGAGATCAAATGGCTTCCCCTGACATTGTTTTTGTAGCTTGTTGACCAGATCAATTACGCCACCGCGATCGCAAATTCCCGTGCGGACGAAAAGCACTCTGTCGCAGTGCCGCAGTGCGTACCAAAACCTTTCAGAACGTGCTGTGTAACGAACGCGCATCCGTTCATGGACGGGAGACATATCGCTTGTTGGGTCGTCTGTCTCCTCAACTTCATGGGCAAAAGACAAACCCGACCACTTACTGTGGTAAATTCTGCCTGCATCTGGGCTGTAGTGCAGGAAGGCAGGGTTCCACATATCATAAAAACCGTTTGCGATCGCATCCGCAACATCTCCAATATTAGTGGTGCGCGTTAGATCAAAGGGAAAAGCAGGGCCATCGTACTCCATCTTGTACAACATCATGCGGACGGCACAGCGATCGCCAAGGGGAAGAATCGCCACACGCTTGATATCCGATAACTGACATTTGTATTGGAAAAACACCGCAGACTTGGGTCGTACTTTCACCCGGCTTTCTAACCCATCGTTACCAATCATCAGGGTGCGAAAGGGGGCATCGGGATAAAGCGGATCTTCATAGACACCCGATGGCATGGCTTTAAGTGCGTTGCAAACCTCTGTCCACATGGGCTGGATGTTGTACTCATTTTCTGATTCGTTGATCACCCAGAGGTGGCGTTCGTCCGCTTGCAAAATCCCCAAATGCCCGTCATAGAACAAAACTTGTGAGTTGTTCGGCGAAAAGAGATTGAAGGCGGCGCTATATTCTAGATCGGCACTAGGGGGAATGTCTAATGTAGTTGCGATCGCGCCATCCTCTTGTACAGCAAAGAAGGGGAGTGTCCCTGGCTTCACAGATTTCGCAATGTAAATACCTGGTATCAATCTTGCCTGACTTTGCAGTGCAGTTTGCAATTCCTGCCAATAGGGAGCGATCGTGTAGTTGTATTGTGATTGATTAATGATCCGTAAACGCTTCTCTTCGATACAGACAGAGACATGAAAACCTACAGTGTCAAAGTAGATGGCAAATTCATTCGGTTGCTGGAAGCGTTGTTTTTCTTTTGCTAATTTGTCTTTGTCGATATCGAATAGGTGCTGATCGATCTGCTGATACATCAGGCTGTGACCGATCGTGTTTGGGTGAGCCGGATCGAAGGATGTCCCCGCTTTCCATCGTCCTTGCCCATCATCCACAGCTGCCAACCAATCTAGTACGGTTACGTCCCAACTTAGCATTCGTTTGTGTGTGTCTTGCATCAGCCAGTAATGCTCCAGGGAATAGTCGCCATTGGGATAGACACCGCCCAAAATCGGAATAGCCCCGATGTCGCGCGTCATTTTCACCAACTGCTGCAAGCCACTTTCAAACCGTCGCTGTACTGCTCGGCGTTCGTGAGGGTGACAGTAGGCTAACCCTTCGTTACCCAGAGATAGGGCAATGATCACGATATCCGGTTGTTCTGGGGTGACAACTGACCCAAATCGAGCGATCGTTCTGCTGACATTCGCCCCCACTTCCGACACATTCACAAGTTGATGTCTATATTTTTGCTCTAAAGCCTGTGCCAATAGCCAGACCCAACCTTTCAGAAACCAGGCTTTATGACCTAATGCGACGGAACTGCCAATGACCACAATTTTGAGTCTTTCAACCCCTTCTTCCAAGGGCATTTTGACAACCGACTTCTCGATGTATCCAAAGGGGTAAGGTTGTAAATAACCGAATGCGCCATCATCCACAATAATTTTGCTGGAATGCTTTTTAGAGTCAATCGGTATCCAGCGATTTGTATCTAGTAAACTCTCCCATCGAGCATTACCGTTTGCGTCGAGATGTATGTATTTATATTCAACTCTCTGGGCATCGCCTGATTCTAAAGGCGGCTGAATGTCAATTTCTATATCTGTCCACCATAAAGGATAGCGATCGCTATTTGTACGCAGGTAGACACATTTGGTGATGTCCCACAATCCCAACTCTGGACTAGAACCAACCAGACCAATGGATTCGCCCCTTTGAGTATATGCACTGATCTGGAATCGATACATAGAATTTATCCTGATTTAGTGAGTACGATACCAAACAGTCAGGCTGAAATATTTAAATCTACTTTCAATACGGTTTGGTTAAGATCCCCCGCTTACTGCAACCCCCTTAAAAAATGGGTACAAGAGGGTTAAAAGACCACCTTTTTAAGGGGGGATTTTCAAAAGATTAGAACGTTAACCGAACCGCATTAAATCTACTTTGACAATATTACATAGAATTCTTAAGAATCTGGTATGGATCTTGTTAAGTATACTGAAGCTCTGATTGAAATCACCCAAAGCTATGGTTAGAAAGGTTTTTAACGATTAAATAGAATTTTTACAGAAGATTTTTATACTTATTAAATAGAATATAGTGTATTAAAAGTCTTTGCACAACTAAGAACAAATCAACAAAAGGATAAGATTAAGTTAAATTTTTCCTTCAATAGCGCTGAAATACGCAAGTACTTAGTAGTGAACGCTATCTATTCCACTTAACCAAGACTTAATAGATGAGAAATGCGATCGCTCACCATTGATTTACCGGAGGCGATCGCAGAAAAACGGACGAAATAACTCACAGGCAATACTTGCCTTCAGATCATGCAGATGCACCAACCCCATTTTGTGCAACTGTGAGCCTTGCACAGCCTCGCAATCTACAGGACTTGACTGTCTGACGATTTCTGTAAACGATGGCAATAAATCGGGATAACGTTGCAGGTTCCACCATTGCTGTTCTAGGTGGTCTGCATAGATGGCAGCAGCGATCGCAGAATTTTCTAAGAGTTCTTCTAGGGTTATTGTCTGCTGCTGTAGATAATAAAATGCTAACTGCAACCGATAAGGATGTCCCCCCAACAGAGCGATTAGGCGCTGGGTTTGTGACGAGCTTATCTCCTGTTCGCACCTATATGCTAGATCCTGCACTTGAGCAGGGGTAAACTCAGGTAACTCAATAACCAGCCCAGTATTCAAGAGAGAGGGATCGATGGAGGGAGGCATCAGAATTTCAGTAGAATGAACCGTCACCAATCCCAGCTTGTGCCAAGGATTAATGTCTGCATCGGCTTCTTTGCCTTGTTCAGACCATGTTCGTAAAAGTAGGAGAAATTCACGAGCAACGTCGGGGTAGGCAAAAAGCTGGTTGAGTTCATTGATCGCAATGACTAGGGGGCGATTCTCCCTTGAAGAGACTCCGCAATCGAGGTTGGTTAAGATTACATCCTGAAAATAATCAGTGGCATTTGATTTGCTGCCCAAGGAGTTATCCCAAAAACTAGCAATTTCATTTGGCAAGTCTAACTGCTTGCTGACTCTGGCACAGAACCATTGTAAGAAGCGTTCTAGGTTCTGTAAAATCTCGTCGTTAGCAAGTTGCAAGTTCACAGAAACGGCGCGATGACCCTGGGAGTTAGCGTAAGCCAGGATGCGAGTCATTAGAGAAGTTTTGCCCATTTGCTTGGGGGCGCGGATGTTGATCAACGCACCGGGTTGCTGGATGGCTTCATAACAGAGGGATTCGAGAATAGGACGGTCAATGTAGAAGACTGAATCCAGGGGCATCTGCCCTCCTGGTGGGTTTGGGGAACGAGGGTATAGATTGTCTGACGTTCGGCTCTGCCGTCCCTTCGGGAATCGTTCCATTTTGTGGGTTTGCCCTACACTACTACGAGAATTGCATACTGCTTCGATGCGATCGCAGGCTGAAGCCTGCGACATTGAGCCAATCTCGGCAAAACTGTCTTGATGAGGCTCCAGATAGAAATAATCGTCCTTTAGCAAGGTTATATTAAAAGCATGGAAGCAGCACTCCAAGGTTCGTTTATCGACTCCTACAGAGCCATTAAAGACCTTACTGAGGGTATTGGGGGTTAAACCTGTTTTCTCACTGAGGTCTTCGAGAGTGTATCGTTTAAAGTTTTGCTCAATTTCTAACTGAGCTTTTGCCTGATTGAGTTTCTTTGAGCCTTGAGCCGTCAGAATCGCACCCCGCCTTCGTAGATGGTTTTTCGATTGTAATTGCATTTTTACTTGGAAATAAAGTATAAAAATATGCTTAGTAATTTGCTTACTAAATATAGCTAACTGATGCACTTTAAAAATTTATGCAGTATATTTACAAATCTTAAGTGATTAGGCTATTGAGTAAAATTAGCACGTTGAGCCTACTGCCATTGGGTTTCTAAATTGGCAAATACAGTATCAGAATTACATTTTGCTTACAGTGACATCAAGAATTTCGCACGACTACTTACGGATGCAATTCAAAAACGTCTATTCTCAACGCGCCTGGGAATCGGAGTTTACTCTGGGAAAGTAAACAGAAGCAAGCAAGTTATTAACTTGCGGGTTTTTCCAAAGTTAACAACGCCGTTAAATGAATGGTTGCGAGGCACTTAAATTTTCGGTAGCTGAAACCAATATAGGGAAAAGCTTTGAAGATTTGCTGGTGCTAAATCCTTAGCTTTTTTCTTAAAGTTGCAAACTTTGGTAGTGTTAGGAATCGGGAATCTGTAGTGTTGATTCATATCAAGTTAATATTAGCCTTCTGGAGGTTGTATGACTTTTCTAATTCCTAATGAAAATAGCCAACCTAATCCTAGTCCTCACGACACTAACCCAATTGAAAGCCAAATTATGGCAATGACTACCAAAGAAGATTTGCAGCAAGAATTAGACTCAGTTCGCGCTAATTACCAAAAATGGCAAGCTAAAGACGATCAGACTGCAATAGCAACACAAACTAGACTGGCGCAAATTATTCATCTCCGTGCTAATCAGATAGGAATTCAACTAACGTAACAGTAGCAAGGCTATAGCAATTCTAAATCATTCGTGAATAACAAGCTCTGCAACCTCTCAAAGAAATCACAGAACTGAACAAGGGCGGTTTTAAAAACTCATTTAGGATTGCTATATACCACTAAATACTATTAATGGCTCTTAACCTTGTAATCGATTGAAAATATACATAGGGTTAGAATTACTTGAAGGAACTTTTCATTTGACAATACTTCGCCAATTTACGAGGGTGAGTTGATGTATTAACTTCTTTTTGTCTATGGCTTGGCAAAGATAATAAATCCTAAAATTTACTCCAAGGTTTCCTGCAAGATTATTTTCCGTATTGTCCGCAGTATAGAGGGTTTGAGACTCCAATCTACCTTTGAAGCTAAACGCTAATATATGGTTTTTTTTGCATTTCTGCTCAAACTTTTGTAGGCTATTGTTTTTGCAAAGTATTGCCCTATTACATAAAATTTTGTCCCACCACTGATAAATATAATGTAGCAGTAGCAAGTCATAATTAATTTTAAGAAAAGTATCTAATTAACAATTTATGAAACCTAAAGTTAAAGTTTTACTTGCTTTAATTCCCTTTTCATTTATCCTTGGCAGTTGCCAAAAAGAAGACTTATCAGAAGCGAAATCATTTGGTGATTTATCCCAATCTTTAGCAATTGCCAACGAAACAATATCGGCTGATATTTATGCTTCCTGCGCCCGATCCGCAACCTGGGAAGCTTTGGGAACACAGCAAAGTAGAATAAATAGCAAAGATCGTTTGGATAAATGCGACGAAATTTACCTTCCGAATTCACAAAATACTGAAATAGCTGGCAGTGTTTTAGTCAACTATGTTGCGGCAGTTGGAAATTTAGCCACTGAAAATGATAACGGCTTTACTCCTCAGTTAAATAAAATTTCAGACGGTTTAGGAAAGCTTAATATTGATGAAAATGCTCGCACAGCAGGGGTTAAAATTGCTGACTTTATTACTAATCTTCTAGTTACAGATTTTCGGCGAGATAACTTGAAAGTTGCTATTGTTTGCACAGATCAAGATATTCAGAAATATTCTACTGAACTGTCCGATTTCATTGAGTCATCTTATGTAAAGTCTTTGCTCAACGACGAAATTACGCAGATTCATGAAAATTATGGTTTCTACATAAGTGAGGTCAATATAAGATTACTAAAATTATCAAACCCAGAAGATGATCTACAAGATTTTAACGCACTTCAGACACAACAGACTTTATTAGAGGCAGAAGAACGAGCAGAAATTACCAAGGTAATTGAACGTAAAAAACAGGGATCAGCCTACGTAGCTGCTATTCGTTATACCGCAGAATTTCACCGCCAATTGAAGCGTATTTTCAATAAAGATCGGGAAGAACTCTCATCAGACCAAATTCAAAAATGCAATAAATATCGCTCTAAAAAGGAAAGCCTAAGTTTTCAAAATACCGATAAAAAATATGATGTTTGGAATCAAGAAATTACCACATCAGAGTTAAAGCAAGCCAAGAAAGTAACCAAGGAATACATTGACAAAGTTACTCCTCTATTTAATGAGATTCAAGATTAATTATCAAGTCAACCGTTTGTAAATAAAAGAAAGAGGACTTATGACTACTGAACTAAATATAGATCATTTAAAAGAGATTCATGATCAACTAACTAATACAATTAAATTTCTCAGTGAAGAGGCTGGCAAAGCTCGTGACGATGGGAGAATTGATCGCACAAAATTTACACAGGCAAAAGATGAATGGGGCAAGTTGGAAACCAAAGCAATTGAACTACAGGGTTTGATCGATGGGGTAAAACTAGGTTCTATACTCAATAACGATGTTAATAGTTCTTACTCACAAATTCTGAGTGCCACAAATAGCCTACAAGAAGCTGCTAAAAAGATTAAGAATGAGAATTTTGGAGGTTTTTTATCAGAAATAGCTAAAGTTATTGATATTGTTACTAGCACCATCAAGGCTATTAAACCGATGGGCTTCTGACCTCGCGGGGCTATAAAAAGGACTAGGATGCAGATATAATAAGCCTCATAGCCCTCTCTCCTTGCTGGTATAGGAATCCGCTTTGATT
>NZ_JAWJTF010000171.1:0-10194 GCF_048836525.1 Nostoc sp. CALU 546 | reverse complement strand
AGTTTTTGAACCTCTTTTATTGAATATAAGTTTTAATTATAAAATAGGTATTATTTAGAACTAACTTCTACTGAGTGTCTACTTAGCGATCGCTCTTTAGCAAAACTTTGCGATTTACTGAATATGCTTGGGTTAAGGCTAAAACTCTTTTTTTGAGTTTACTAAGCTGTTCCATATTTAAGTTGCATAATTAGGGCGGGCAAGATGTCCACCCTCACAAGAGTTATGTTTAATTCGGTTATACAAATTGAATATTTTTAGCTTATCAGTAGTTATTGCAAAGTACCGCGTTTGATTTGTTCGCTTTCAATAGCTTCAAATAAAGCGCGAAAGTTTCCTTCCCCAAAACCTTGAGCTTGGAAACGACGCTCAATAAACTCAAAGAAAAATGTTGGCTGCTCAAAAATTGGCTGGGTAAAAATTTGCAGTAATAAGGGTGCGGTATTTCCTCCCTCTAAAGGAGTATATTCTTGCCAGTCCACGAGAATTTCTTGTTGGGCGATCGCTTCCAGTTCTAGAGGTGATAGTGTTAGTCCTGGACGCTGTTTTAGCTGTGAATAGTAGGTTTGGGGAACTGAGAGTAAGGATAAACCACTGGCACGAAATTTAGCGATCGCACTTACAAGATTAGTCGTCCGTAAGGCAATATGCTGAATTCCTGCGCCCTGGTTGACATCTAGAAATTCCTGAATTTGAGAATTTCTGGAAGCCGGTTCATTAATTGGCAATTGGACGCTACCGTTACGCGAAATCATCACCTGGCTGTGTAAAGCTGAACGATTGGTTTTAATTTTAAATGCTTGCTGGGGTTGAAAATCTAGAATGTTTTCGTACCAAGCCACAGCACGCTCTAATTCACCAACTGCTACATTCAGCACTACGTGATCTATGGCGGTAAAAGTGTTGTCATTTGTCTTTTGTCCTTTGTCAAAAACTAATGACCTTTCTATCAACGTATGAGTAAGTCCACCCCAAGCGGCAATTTTGCCACATTTGATGAATGCCGTACCCACCTGGCGTTCCTGGACGGGTTGTAAGATTGTAGCACCGTGTTTTTGAGCTAGTGCGATCGCAGTTTCTACATCTTCCACAGCAAAAGCAACATCTGCTACACCAGGTGGATATTGACGCAGAAACTCAGCTACCGGACTTGTGGGTAACAGTGGTGAAGATAGAAAAAAGCAGACAGCACCATTTTTCACCACTTCTGTACAAGTGTGGAATGAATTACTGCGATCGGTTACTGGTTGAAAACCAAGATGGTGTACAAACCAATCCCGCCATACTTTGGCATCTTCTACATAGAAATGAACGTGATCAATTTTCATAGATACTGAAAATCCAGCATAAAAGTTTATATATCTGTAAATTTTGCCTTTTTTGCTAGATTTTCACGTCTTTCCTAAGCAAGAAATATGTAGGCGCACTCCCTCTTTAAAAGAACAGATGACTATCAGGTTGAATGTTAATTTCCATTGGCACAGCTTGCGGTTCGGCAGAAAGGGCAAAGAAAATAGCATTGGCAGCAGTTTCAGCACTGAGCATTTTTTTTCGGTCTACTTTTAGGTTGACGTTATCCCAAAAAGGAGAATCTACCCCACCAAAGTAGAATAGCGTGAACTTGATACCAAAACGTTTGAGTTCCTCCGCCATGCACTTGCTAAAACCGACAACACCAAACTTAGAAGCAGAATAAGCCGCTGCCATCCCCATCGAATGCTTACCCAAAATTCCTACCACATTACAAATGTGACCAGACTTGCGCTTTTGCATCTCTTCAGCAGCCGCCTGAGTGGTGTAAAAGCTGCCTTTTAAGTTGACATCTAACATCTTGTCTAAATCAGCGGGTTCCAGGCTGTTGTAGGGCTTGAGTATACCAGCACCAGCTGCATTAACTAAAATATCGATTTGACCAAACTCAGCGATGGTCTTTTCTATCAAAGTATCTACCTGTTGGGGATCAGTAATATCAGTGGGAACGGTCAAAACTTGCCCTGGTAAATCATTTGCCAGTGTTGTTAAACGAACCGCATCTCTCGCAGCCAGTACTAACCGGACTCCCGTAGGCGCAAGTTTGTGTGTTAAAGCTGAACCAATACCACCAGTAGCACCGACAATAACAACGACTTTATCTTGCATCGTATTATTTACATTTCTTTACATCTGTTTACATAATACTGAATTACAGGCTCAGATTGTACGTAGACATCAAGAAAGTATTTACTCGCAGAGTACTGCTGTTACTTCGTATTCCTTGCCATTTGCTTTTAATGTAAATGTGGGAGACGATTTTAGATATTTAAGAAAACTAGAACCTAAGTTTAATTCTTGAATAATTGAATTGGGTGATTTTCCGGTAGTTTTCCGTAACTCTGAGCCTAGCAGAGACACAGATAATTTAGTTTGAGGAGATTTTCTTTGTGTATCTTGAATAATTTTTAATAGTAATTTATCTAATGCTTTTTCATTAGTAACTGTCGCAAAAGCTTCTTTTTTTACTTCTTCAATAGATTCTGTAAAAGAGTTATCTAAGACAGAAATTAATTTATCATTTTCTGGTTGACTCGAATTATTTTGAATATTGATATCACATTTTTCTTGAAATAACGTCGCAACATCTACTAGCCTGTTTAATTGGGCATTGATTAATTCCTGTTCACTTTTAATTAAATCTTGATTTTTATCAACAACTTTTACTTTTTCTAAGGATGGAACTTCTGTTGTAACTGCTAAGGAGTAATGAGTTAATTTGCCAGAATTACGATTTTATATATGTAAAGTTTGCCCTTGTCTACGTACCCAATAGACAATCAATCCTTGGTTTTGGAGTTCGTTACAGAGATGAATTAAAATTCCATCGCTAGAACAAACTAATATTTCTTTAACTGTTGGATAAGAGCGTAAAATACAAGCACCAAATGCAATCATTTTTGCATCAGCACTATTTTTACCTTCAGGCACATGGATAAGTTGATAGCCACGGTTATATAGTTCAATATCTTGCTTCCCAATACTGGGATTTCTCCAGTTAGCAAATGCAATTTTAACTTGGAGAGGATACTCACAAATACTAGCTAAAAATAATTCAGAATTAATATCTAATTTTAAGTTTTCTGCATCCAAAAGCAGAAGAGAGATTCCTGTTTGTAACTTCTGTTTAATTTCATCTTTTTGCTGATTTTTCAGGATCAATTGGCTGAACACAGCAGATTCTAGCCAATTAGACGATAATATAGTTTGCAGCAGTTCTTCAGCTAAAATAAAATTAAAAGAACCAAGACCTTTCTCTGTAGTTTTTTCTTCTGGCAGGTTTTTTACTAAAGAAAGTTCCGCTGTATCAGTCATAGATACTTTAGTATGACCATTGTTGTTAGCAAGCAAGTCACTTTCCAAGGAATGAGGAAATGCAGGCTCAAGGAATTGTTTACCACAATTTTTGCAGAGGTAATTCTGCTTGTCATTGTGACGACCATTTTTATAATATGAAGTAGATTCGCACAGAGGACATTTCATCTTGTGATTCAGGTGGTCTAAAAAAGATACCTGTCTTTAAGTATATAGTATAAAAAAAGACTGTCAACGTCAGTTCATATTGCTCAACACAAGAAAAACTCAAAGCAAGCGGAAATTAAATTTAATCCTCATTTCTGCTTGCTTGTACTATTTCATAGCTCTCTGAATAGCTAGAATTTAAGAAATACTTCAACTAACGCGGGCGAAAACATAGTCACGAGTACGACAATCCACAGGGTTAGTAAAGATTTTATGTGTAGTACCAAATTCAACCATTTGAGTAATACGATTTTCATTATTATAAAAGAAAGCCGTAAAATCAGATAGGCGAGTAACTTGCTGCAAATTGTGAGTAACAAGCACAATTGTCAACTCAGAGCGTAAGTTATGGATCAAATGCTCAATTTTCGTACTACCAGCAGGATCAAGACCTGAACAAGGTTCATCCATCAATAAAACATTCGGTTTGACCGCTAAAGCACGGGCAATACATAATCTTTGTTGTTGACCACCAGAAAGCTCTAAAGCAGATTTATGCAGCTTATTTTTCACTTCATCCCAAAGTTCGGCAGCTTTGATGGCAGATTCAACAATCCCATCTAATTCTACTTTCGGATGCCATCCAACTAATTTCACGCCATAAGCTACATTATCGTAAACGCTCATAGGAAAAAGATTTGGCTTGGGAAAAACCATACTCACTTGGCGACGTAAGCGATTTATGTTGATCCGCCGCTCATAAATACTTTGTCCGTAAAATTCTACTCTTCCTTCAACCTTCACATCTCCTTCTAATTCAGTCATGCGATTTAACGATTTAAGAAAAGTAGACTTGCCACAACCACTAGAACCAATAATTGCCGTGACTTGGTTTTGGTAAATATCCATTGACACGCCTTCAACTATCTTTTGAGTGTCGTAATAGAAGCTGAAGTTTTTGACTCTGAGGGCTGGAATTAGTTTACTCATATTCCCAAAACGTGTGAAAGAAAACTTGATTCAGTAAAACAGTACAAATCAGCAATGCTGTTTCACTATGTTACTCCCAAAATGAGATATTCATGGAAATTACGTAGCTATACAGTAGTCATCCAGCAGATAAGTGGTTAGTAGATATTTATATAAGGCTGCGTCTCAAAATTGATTTTTTACAGACATTTTCTACCACTTTCTACACATTTACTAATACCTCTTAGTTAAGGGGGAAAGTAGAAAGATGGCTTGCTCTGACTCGTCATATCTTCATGACTTAACCCTTCTGACAAATTGATAAAAATATGACCAGTAAAAAACAAAGGGTATTTTAAAAAGCAAAATTGCATCTCATTTTTATAATTTTTGCTCTTTGTAATCCTACTTAATTGAATCATTAGATTAGTACCTCATCATTAAAAAGATTAGTTGCTAAAAAATGCCTCAATAATTATGATATTTTTAATTACCTTTTTCTATTGTTATAGTTCAGCTTGAAAAGTTTTGGTAATATTTAGATGGCGTATTTTCTTGTAATTAAAAACATTGGCTCAACTGCTATAAAATGTCGATTTTGTTTAGATAAAATAACTTTATTAATTAACTTTTAGGTGCTTGTTATTCAAGATAATAGGACTTACGCATTGACAGAAAATACCAAATATGGGTTCTTTGAAAAAGCACGTCTGTCGTAGGGGTTTAGCATTGCTAAACCCCTACAGATGACCATCGAAGAACGATTAATAAAAGGCTGAAACGACCCATTTTCGTATATGCATACCATGATTAAGTTGTACAGTGCGTAAGTCCTAGATAATATAGAAGAATATGTAAAATTCAACAACTATTTTCAGTCTTTGGAAGCTATGTCTGGGTTAAACTAAATCTCGGAACGGGCAAAATCCCCTTGTTAAATAAATGTAGGGCAAACTTCCGCTACAGTGTACTAGTTTACTACCATCGAAATATCTGTGAAAGTTAAAAGTACGGAATGTGGGTTTGAAATGCTTGTATGGTCTATGTTTTAAGATTTTTTGTTATATCCTCAGCCTCAGAGACTCACTAGATACTTAAAAACTCTAATCATCATTAATAGGACTTACGCAAAACTACACGCGGTAGGGGCAATTCATGAATTGCCCCTACCGTCAAATCAGGGTTTTGGCTATTGTTTGCGTTAGTCCTAATTAAATTTCCTACGAAAAGAAAAAATAAAGCGCCTGTCGATCGCAGGCGCTTTTTCGCAACTTTAAAGTGATTATCATTCTTAGCTGAACTTGCTCTATTTTCGCAAAGTGCGATCGCTCTGTCCAACCCATATATCGCTTGAAGGGGCGAGAAACCAGATATAGCAAGCTTTGAGTTTTCTATAAAATATTCTTATCCAAAACGACCATTCACATAGTCTGCCGTTTGTTGCTTCAAGGGGTGATTAAAAATCTTTTCTGTCCGATCAAATTCCACCAACTCACCTAAATACATAAACGCAGTGTAATCAGAAACACGAGCGGCCTGCTGCATATTGTGAGTGACAATCAAAATCGTCACCGTTTCTTTTAATTGATCGATCAACTCTTCAATGCTGGCGGTAGCTATGGGGTCTAAGGCTGATGTCGGCTCATCAAATAGAACAATCTCAGGGTCAGTCGCCAAAGCGCGGGCGATACACAATCGCTGCTGTTGACCACCAGAAAGGTTAAAAGCTAAATCATTCAAGCGATCCTTGACTTCATTCCACAAAGCTGCTTCATGCAAAGCTTTCTCTACTTTTTCATCAAGGACTGCACGTTTCGATTCACCCCGCACCTTCAAACCGTAAGCCACATTTTCATAAATGGACTTAGGAAAGGGATTAGGTCTTTGAAACACCATACTAATCCGCATCCGTACCTCAATTGGGTCAACTTTATTACTGAGCAGGTTAATCCCATCTGGCTCAAGAGTGATTTCCCCCTTATAGCTATTTCCAGGATATAGATCGTGCATTCGATTGAAACAACGTAACAGGGTGGTTTTACCACATCCAGAAGGACCAATCAGCGCTGTTACTTGTTTGTCACCCACTGACATATTAATGTCTTTGAGAGCGTGGACTGTTCCACCGTAGTAGAAATTTAGATAATTGACCGAAGCTTTGATGGATTTTTCTAGGGTTGATGACGCAGTTTCTACCATTTGATTTTTTTGCGTAAACGATAGCGGATATAAATTGCCACAGCGTTCATAGCCAAAGTAATGGCAATTAGAACAATACCTGCTGCTGCTGCATTCACCTGAAACTCAGCTTGGGGACGAGATACCCAATCGAACATTTGAATGGGCATAACTGTAAACGGAGCGAGTAACCAAGAGAATGAGATGTAGGGAAACTGCCCAGTAATTGGTGGTTCTGGTAAGAAGGCTATAAATGTCAGCGCACCAATAGTAATTAGGGGTGCAGTTTCACCAATCGCTCTTGCCAAGGCAACAATAATACCAGTGAGAATTGTGCCTGTTGAGTAAGGCAAAATATGATCCCAAATCATTTGCCACTTAGAAGCCCCTGTTGCATAAGCAGCTTCACGGATACTATTTGGTATAGCACGCAGAGCTTCACGGGTAGAAACGATCACCACTGGTAAAACCAATAACGCCAAGGTAAACCCAGCGGTAATAATACTTCGACCGAAATTGAACCCATAAACAAATACACCCAAAGCCAAAAGTCCGTAAATAATCGACGGAACACCAGCTAAGTTGGTGACATTAATTTCAATTACATCAGACAACCAATTTTTTCGGGCATACTCTTCTAAGTAAATACCTGATGCTATGCCGATGGGTATGGCTACTAAAGACGTTACAAACATTACTAATAATGTTCCCACCCAAGCTGAGAGGATGCCTGCTTCTTCCGCCCTGCGACTAGGAAACGAAGTCAAAAATTGCCACGAAAGACGTGGAAAACCATCGGTGATTAAATCAAATAATAGTGCCAGTAATGTGACAATACCAAACAGCATTGACAAGATGCCAATAATGTTGAAAATATATTGCGATCGCTTATTCCGGCTAATAGTCTTACGGACTTCTTGAATATTAAGAGTTGTCATATCAATAAATTTCTCGATAGCGCTTGGTGAGAAAATGACCAATGATGTTGAAGACTAAAGTCATTAAGACTAACGTCAGTCCAACTGCAAAGATAGTCTGATATTCCAGGCTGCCATGAGGTAGGTCGCCGAGACTCACCGATACAATGTAGGCTGTCATGGTAGCGGCTGGTTCCATCGGGTTAAGGGTCAAGTTTGGTTGTCCACCCGCAGCAATAGCCACTATCATCGTTTCACCGATCGCACGAGAAATACCCAAAATGTAAGCCGCAGAGATCCCAGAAATAGAAGCTGGTAATACGACTCGCAAAGCTGTCTGGAAGCGGGTAGCCCCCATTGCATAAGAAGCCTCGCGTAGATGTGCGGGTACTGTACGCATGGCATCTTCACTCAAGGAACTGACATAAGGAATAATCATAATACCGATGACGAGTCCCGCACTTAACATACTAAAACCAGGTAAATCTGGCAGAATTACCTGCAACAGCGGTGTGAGAAATAAGAGCGCAAAATAACCGTAAACTACTGTGGGAATACCCGCCAACAATTCTAAAGCTGGCTTGACAATTTCCCGAACGATGGGTGAAGCAAATTCACTCAAGTAAATAGCAATAATAGTACCTAGCGGTACTGCCACTAATAAAGCAACAAATGTAGTGACTAATGTTCCTGTCACCAACGGCAAAATACCGAAATGTTTATCATCAAATAAAGGTGTCCATTGAGTATCTGTAAGGAATTCCCATAGAGATACTTGTTGAAAAAATAGAATAGATTCGTAAAATAAGATACCAAGAATTGCTACTGTAGTTGCCACAGAAGAAAGTGCCGCTAGAAACAAGACAGACTCTATTGCCCGTTCTTGCAAATCACGCACTAGCTTTCGAGAGAGTTGAGTTTGTTTTACACTACTCATGCTGGGATGCGATCGCTCCTTGGATGATAAATTTAAATAGACAAAGAGAGGTACTACACCTCCCTTTGATAAATTGCAGATTTTGAACTAATTCAAAAATCACAATTAGGCTTATTCTCTGGCTTCACGGCTTAACAATTCTTCAATTTTCAGCCCAACTGATTCTTGACCACCAAAAATCGTGCCATATCTCTTCTTACTGAAGTGATTCTGGGCGGTAGTGTATGCTGACGCTGGCAGGGGAACGTATTTTACTTCTTGAGAAAACTTAGCTGCATTTTGCAAGTAAAATTGCACAAACTGCTTGACTTGTGGCTTGTCAATAGACTTGGAACTAACATAGATAAAAATGGGACGAGATAGCGGACTGTAAGTGCCATTTTTAACTGTTGTTTCCGATGGCAATACGCCGTTAACTGGCACTGCCTTCAGTTTATTTTTGTTTTCTGCGTAATAAGCATAGCCGAAGTAACCAAGGGCGTTCTTATCACGGCTAACACCTTGCACAAGTACGTTGTCATCTTCGCTTGCAGTAAAGTCACCCCGGCTAGACTTCGATTTGCCAACAACAGCTTCGGTAAAGTAGTCAAAAGTTCCAGAGTTTGCACCAGGGCCGAACAACTTTAGAGGTGCATTGGGGAATCCGTTACGAACCTGATTCCAGTTGTTGACCTTGCCTTGTGCCCCAGGTTCCCAAATTTTCTTCAATTCGGCGACTGTAAGATTTTTTGCCCAGGAATTTTGGGGGTGAACCACCACTGTTAAAGCATCATAAGCTACTGGTAGTTCGACATAACGAATACCCGCAGCTTTGCAAGCATCGATTTCTTTTTGTAGGATGGGACGAGATGCACCAGAGATGTCTGTCTCGCCACGACAGAACTTTTTGAAGCCGCCGCCAGTACCAGAAACGCCTACTGTAACTCTCACTCTACCGCTTTGCGCTTTTTGGAAGTCTTCTGCTGCTGCTTCCGTAATTGGGAAAACAGTGCTAGAACCATCAACCGTAACTGTGCTGACGCTTTGGGAATGAACCGCAGATATTGATAGACCAAATGTAGCGGTTACTATTGAGACTAGACCTAATACTGTCAGGCTGTTAAGCTTAAAGTTCATCTTGTTCATAACAAAATTCCTAGTTTGCTGGACATTGAATTTCCGCTAATTCACCTCAAGACATAACTACTTTTTCAAGTTAAAAGTTTAGTGAATAAACGGAATGTCCATAGTCAAGAAGATGACATGATTAGTTAATGCGTGAGTTAAATTTTAGTTAATTAAAGGTTAATCATAATTGATACATTTATCGGGCACAATATAGCCAGAGTCAGCTATGTAAGCAGCAAATACGAATATGTCAATCTAAGAAATATGTAAACTGCTTTTTATTGATTTGGAATAGCTGGTTGATTTACGTCGTGATGTACTATATGACTTAATATTTGATGTTTGAAAAAACTCAGTACAACTCAAAGATGCTTCTTTCCCATTGTTAATTGTGTATTGCCTGTTTAAGCAAGTAAGTTCAAAAATAAAAGCGCATTCCTATAGATTTCTCACTTAATTGCAGAGCAGAAGTTATATCATGTTTGCTTGATTGCTTATTAAATCCGAAGAACCCCACCCCACCAGCTACGGTGTACACACAAGTCAAAAAAAGATCAATTTCTCATTGTTCGTTGGTTTATCTCGTTCCTATGC